>LIZU01000027.1 GCA_001302725.1 candidate division Zixibacteria bacterium DG_27 | reverse complement strand
AAGGTGATAAGCGGTGTCTAGAATCGGAAAGGTGCCCATAGTCATCCCGGAGGGGATCAAAGTCACTTTAGAGGATCGCAGGGTTACGGTCGAGGGTCCCAAGGGGAGTTTGGGACACGAGTTGCCAGAGGGGATGAGCCTCGAGATCGATGATTCCCACGTCCTGGTGAAGAGAGCCACCGACTCCAAGAGGGGTAAATCCCTCCACGGCTTGACCAGAACCCTTTTGGCTAACAGCGTCACTGGAGTCACCGAGGGTTTCAAGAAGACCCTGCAGATAGTGGGCACCGGTTATCGTGCGGAGATGGTGGGTGAAGTTCTCTCGGTGGAGGTTCAACTTTCGCACAAGGTGGTGTTCTCTCTTCCGGAGGGGATAACGGTAGCGGTCGGTTCCCCCAAAGGAACCAAGCCCCCGACCCAGGATATAATCATCTCCGGAATTGACAAGCAGCTGGTGGGAGATGTTGCCGCCAAGATCCGCTCCGTCAGGCCGCCGGAGCCATACAAGGGGAAGGGGATTCGCTATGCCGGGGAGGTCGTTCGTCACAAAGCTGGAAAGACGGTTGGAGCTTGAGCCGAAGCATGCCTGACAGATTGAAAAAGATCAAGTTGAGGGCCCAAAGAAGGAAGAAGAGATCAAAAAAGAGGCTCTTCGGGACTGCCGAAAGACCGCGGCTGGTGGTGTACAAGAGCTTAAGACAGACATACGGACAGTTTGTGGACGATGCCTCCCAGAAGACCATCACCGGGGTTTCCTCCCTGAATCCAGCGCTCAGAGAAGGTTTGAAGCCGGGCATGAGGAAACTGGAAATTGCCAAAGTCGTTGGAGCTTACCTGGCCCAGATAGCCAAGGAGAGAGGAATCGAAAGGGTGGTCTTCGATCGTAACGGTAATGCCTATCGGGGGAGAGTCAAGGCCCTGGCCGAAGCTGCCAGGGGAGGCGGTTTGCAGTTCTGAGGCATTCGTCATTTGGAAGGTAAAAGACCGATATGATTAGAAATCTCGAAGAATCGGTTTTGGAGTACGAGGAGAGGGTAATCCATATAAACCGGGTCGCCAAGGTGGTCAAGGGGGGGCGGCGCTTCGGGTTCACCGCATTGGTGGCTGTCGGCGACAAGCGGGGTCGGGTCGGGGTCGGTTTGGGGAAGGCAAAGGAGGTCGCGGCCGCAGTGAGAAAGGGGACCGAAGCGGCCCAGAAGGCTCTGGCCACAGTTCCCCTGGTTGGTGGTACCATCCCCTATGAGATTGTGGGAAGGTTTGGCGCCGCCCGGGTGCTTCTGAAACCGGCCGCCCCCGGGACCGGGGTTATCGCTGGAGGCGGGGTGCGGGCGGTCTTGGAGGTCGCGGGAGTGCAGGACGTATTGACTAAATCACTAGGGTCTCCCAATCCGCACAATGTCGTCAAAGCCACCATGAACGGGCTCTTGGAGCTAAAGAGGATTGGAGAGATCGACAACTTCAGAAAAGGCGGCCTGGGCGGAGAGAAGGTGCCCAAAGAGAAGAAAGCTCGAAAGCGGGCATAGACCTCTCAGTTGGGGAGCAGTTCTTTGGCGAAGAGACTGAAGATAACGCAGGTGAGAAGCTCCAACGATTCTGTTCGGAAACAGAAGAGAACTTTGCAGGCTCTGGGTCTGAGGAGGATGCACCAGACTGTAGTCCATCGGGACACGCCTCAGATTCGGGGAATGATCTTGAAGATCCGTCACTTGCTGGAGGTGGAAGAAGAGTAGCATCTATGAAGTTGGGAGAACTCAGAAAACCTCCTGGCTCCACCAAGAAACGCAAGCGGGTGGGGCGGGGACCTGGAAGTGGTCACGGCAAGACCTCCACCAGGGGCCACAAGGGGCAGAAATCTCGCTCCGGCTACAAGAGCAAGGCCTACTTCGAGGGGGGGCAGATGCCGCTCTCAAGGAGACTCCCCAAAAGAGGTTTCAGATCCCCCTTCAAAAGGGAGTTTACGATAGTCAACTTAGATCAATTGGAAGCTCTAACGGGGTTGGAAAGGATCGACCCTGAGACCTTACAACAGAGGGGAATCGTAAGGAAAATCGATTTGCCCATAAAGATCCTCGGCGGTGGAGAGATGAAGTTCGCCGCCACCGTCGCCGCCAACGCCTTCAGCCAGAGTGCCCGGCAGAAGATTGAGGCCGCCGGGGGTAGGGTAGAGGTCATCTGATGTTTCAGAGTTTCAGGAACATATTCAAGATTCCGGAGCTACGAAAGAGGATTCTGTTCACCTTGGGGATTCTGATTGTCTACCGTCTCGGCGGACATATCTCCTCCCCGGGAATCAACGCCGGCGCCCTGCAGGAGTTCTTCGAGGCCGCCAAGGGCTCCCTCTTCGGGCTCTACGATATGTTCGCCGGTGGAAATCTCAGTCGTGCCACCATCTTCGCTCTGGGAATAATGCCTTACATTTCCGCCTCCATCATAATTCAGCTTTTGGGCGCGGTTCTTCCCTATTTCCAGAAACTGCAGCGGGAGGGGGAAGAGGGGCGCCGGAAGATCACCCAATATACCCGCTATGGGACGGTCTTGATCTCGGCAATGCAGGCCTTCGGCACCAGCCTGTGGCTGGAGAGCCTGACCACCGCCTCCGGGGCCATGGTGGTTCCCAACCCCGGAGTTGGCTTCAAGCTTTTGACGATGATAACCTTAACCTGCGGCACCATCTTCATCATGTGGCTGGGAGAGCAGATCACCGAGCGGGGAATAGGTAATGGGATCTCGCTCATAATCTTCATCGGAGTTATCGCCCGACTGCCGGGGGCGGTGTTGGGGGAGGCTCAGCAGTTCTTAGCGGGCTATCGGAATCTCCTCTCGGAGCTGTTGATATTGACCGTGGTCTTTGTGGTGGTCGCCGCCATCGTGTTGGTTACCCGCTCTCAGAGGAAGATCCCGGTTCACTATGGACAGAAAATCTATGGACGCAGGATGCGCAGATCCTTCCGCACTCACCTGCCTCTTTCCGTAAACACCGCCGGGATCATCCCGATAATCTTCGCGCAGTCGATCATGTTTGCCCCCAGCACCTTCACCACCTTTTTCCCCAATTCGGAGGTTATGCAGGAGTTCGCCGGCTATTTTCAGCCTAACGCCCTTCTGTATAACATCATTTACGGATTGATGATCGTCTTTTTCGCCTATTTCTATACTGCAATTGCGGTTAACCCCGTCGACATGGCCGACCGCATCGCCAGGGAGGACGGAAAGATTCCCGGAGTCCGTCCGGGAAAGAGGACCTCCGAATATATCGATCGGGTTCTGACGCGGATCACTCTCCCGGGTGCGATTTTCTTCGCCCTGATAGCGGTAACGCCCACCCTGATGGCGAGCAGTTTTCACGTCGCTTTCTATTTCGGCGGGACCGGGCTCTTGATTGTCGTCGGCGTAGCTTTAGACACCCTACAGCAGATCGAAGCCCATCTCTTGGAGAGACATTACGAGGGTTTCATGAAGAAAGCGAGGCTGAAGGGGAGATACGCTTAGCTACCAGAGCGCTTGGAGTCTGAAGTGACTATGAAACCGAAGTTGATAATTTTGGGACCTCCGGGCTCAGGAAAGGGGACTCAAGCGAGGCTCCTGACAGAGAAGTTCAACTTGGTCCACATCTCCACCGGGGACATTTTGCGAGCTGCGGTCGACTCCGGCAAGGCTTTGGGGCGGGAGGCGAAAGGGTATATGGACCGGGGGGAGCTGGTTCCCGACGGGGTGATGCTGAAAATCATAAGAGAGAAGTTGTCCGAAGATGAGACTGCCTCCGGCTTCATCTTCGATGGTTTCCCTCGAACCATCCCCCAGGCGGAGGGATTGACTTCCATACTGGGAGAGATGGGTATAAACGTTTACGAGGTGATCAAGCTGAAGGTCTCCGATGATACCCTCATCAAGAGACTGACCGGGAGGCTCTTCTGTCCCAAATGCGGCGCCGATTTCAATCTCTCCTTCAAACCCCCGAAGGAGGACCGGCTTTGCAACCATTGTGGGGCAAAGCTGGAGAGACGCTCCGATGACACCGAAGAGGTGATAAAGAACCGTTTGGAGGTTTATCGCCACCGAACGGGACCGATCGAGGATTTCTATCGACTGCAGTATAAGCTGAAGGAGGTTGATGGCGAGGGGGACAGCCCTTCTGTCTTTGAGAGGATCTTGGAGGTTATCGCCATTTCCTAAAGAAGGGAGAAGCTACCTCCCAAGGTGGTTATGATTTCGCTGAAGACCAAAGGTGAGATAGAGAAGATCCGTTCCGCGGGGAGGATTGTGGCCGGAGCCTTCGAACTGTTGGGGGACAATCTTAAGCCCGGCATCACCACCGCCGAGCTTGATAACTTGGCGAACGAGTATATTGAAAGGCGCGGCGCCAAGGCGGCCTTCAAAGGTTATCACGGCTATCCCGCTAACATCTGCATCTCCATTGACGAGGAGGTGGTTCACGGGATCCCCGGCGAACGCAGAATCGAGGCCGGACAGCTGGTCTCGATCGACGTCGGAGTTCTCCTCGATGGCTACTATGGCGACAGCGCTTACACTTTTCTGGTCAACGGAGTTTCCCCGGAGGCCAGGAAGCTGGCCCGGGTGACGGAGGAGGCTTTGTATCGAGGCATCGAGGTTGTCCGGCCGGGGGGACATCTGACCGATATCTCCTGGGCCATCCAGAGTCACGTGGAAGGCAACGGATTTTCAGTGGTTCGGGATTTGGTGGGGCACGGCCTCGGGAAGAAGATGCACGAAGATCCCCAAATCCCCAACTACGGCAAACCCGGAGGGGGTCCCCTTCTCAGGGAGGGCATGGTGCTGGCGATCGAGCCGATGGTCAACGCGAAGGGTTACGAGATAGAGACTCTGAAGGATCAATGGACGGTGGTGACCAAGGACCGTTGTCTTTCTGCTCATTTCGAGCACACCATCGTCGTCACCTCCGACGGCTCTATGATCTTGACAGCTGGTTGATTTATCTGTAAAAGATGGGTTTTGGTTACAGAGATTAGGTTTCTGGTATGGCAAAGAAAGAGGAGACGATTCAGGTCGAGGGCAAGGTGATCGAACCCCTCCCCAACGCCATGTTCAGAGTGGAACTGGACAACGGTCATCGGGTGTTGGCTCACATATCCGGAAAGATGCGAATGCACTTCATAAAGATCCTCCCCGGAGATAGGGTTACTTTAGAGCTCTCTCCCTACGATCTGTCTCGAGGTCGGATAATCTATCGATATAAGTAGCAGTATGTTAGAGAAGTTGGTTTTCGGGAGTCGGATATGAAAGTCAGGTCTTCGGTGAAAAAGAGATGTGTCAAGTGTAAGATCGTCAAGAGGGGGGGCGTGGTTCGGGTAATCTGTGTCAACCCCAAGCACAAACAAAGGCAAGGTTAGTTATTAGATAGCAGGTAGGGTCTATGGCGAGAATTGCGGGAATAGATCTGCCACGCGACAAAAGGGTCGAGGTGGCGCTGACTTACATTTACGGAATTGGTCTCTCCTCCTCCCAAAAGATATTGGAGGCCACCGGCGTCGAGGCCGACACCCGAGTCAGCAAACTCTCCGAGGAAGAGGTTGCCAAGCTCAGGGGTGAAATCGAGGCCAATTACAAGGTGGAGGGCGCCCGACGGGGTGAAGTCGCGATGGGGATCAAGCGGCTCATCGATATCGGATGTTATCGAGGCTTAAGGCACCGCCGGGGGCTCCCGGTGAGGGGACAGAGAACCAAGACCAACGCCAGGACCCGTAAGGGTCCCAAGAAAACCATAGGAACAAAAAAGGGGAAAAGGGGTAAATAGATAACTGCCGTTTGGGTGAGGGATCTTAGGCTTACATCGATTTCTGCAGGAGGTTAGTTGGCTGAGGGCAAGAAGAGAAAGACGAAGAAGAAGGGGCGCAAGGTAGAGGCCACCGGCATCGCCCATATCAAGGCCACCTTTAACAACACCATCATCACGCTGGCCGACGAGGGCGGCAACGTCATCGCCTGGGCCTCCCCCGGGAAGATGGGGTTTAAGGGTTCGAGAAAGAGCACGCCATTTGCGGCCCAGAGGGCGGCCCAAGCAGCTGCCCGGGAGTCGATGGAGATGGGGCTGAGGCGGGTGGAGGTTTGGGTTAAGGGTCCAGGATCCGGACGAGAGGCCGCCATCAGATCGTTGCAGGCTGCCGGATTGGAGATAACCGCCATAAAGGACGTTACTCCTATACCCCATAACGGCTGCCGTCCACCCAAAAGAAGGAGGGTCTAGCCGCGGCCTCGAAGTTCTTTTTAGGGTCGTTGCTTCTGGAGATGCTGTTGATACTGGTTCGTGATTTCGGGAGTGATTGATGGCCAGGTATAGTGATGCAAATTGTAAGCTGTGTCGACGTGAGGGGATGAAGCTTTTCCTGAAGGGGAATCGCTGTTATTCCGATAAATGCGCCTTCGACCGGCGTGGTTACCCTCCCGGGCAACACGGCAACGCCATCCGCCGCAGAAGGACCAGCGGTTACGGCCTGCAGTTGCGGGAAAAGCAGAAAGTCCGCAGAATTTACGGGATCTTGGAGAGACAATTTAGAAACTACTTCGAGAGAGCGGAGAGGCAGAGGGGGATAACCGGCGAGAACCTGCTGCAGGAGTTGGAGTGTCGGCTGGACAGTATTGTCTATCGTTTGGGCTTTGCTCCCTCCAGGAAATCGGCCCGACAGTTGGTGCGCCACGATCATTTTCAGGTCAACGGGCGCAAGGCGGATATCCCCTCCTACCCTCTTAAACCCGGGGATATTGTGAGCGTCAGAGAGGAGAGCCGTAACTTAGACGTCATCCACGAAGCTTTGAAAGATGCCGGCAGGGGGTCGGAGCTCCCTTGGTTGAGGTTGGACAAGGCCAAGCTGGAAGGGGAGCTGTTGGAGCGGCCCAAGAGGGAGGACATCCCGGTTTTGGTTGCAGAACAGCTTATTGTGGAGCTTTACTCTAAATAGGTGGTTTTTTTCGGGAGGAGGTCTTTGTGACCGCTAAATTGAAAAACTTTCAGATGGCTAAAGAGGTTGTCTTGGAGGAGTCCACGGCCACCGATACTTACTCCAAGTTCAAGATAGAGCCTTTGGAGCGGGGGTTTGGGACTACTCTGGGAAATGCCCTGCGGAGAGCGCTTCTCTCTTCCATCCCGGGAGCGGCGATCACCTCCGTAAGGATTGACGGCGCCCTCCACGAGTTTTCCACCCTCCCCGGGGTATACGAGGATGTCGTTGAGATAGTCCTAAACCTCAAGAAGGTCCGTTTGAGGATGCAGGAGGACGGCCCTAGGTCCATCTATTTGGAGGTCAAAAAGAAAGGAGACTACACCGCCGGCGATCTTGCTTGTGACCCGACAATTGAAATCGTCAACCCGGGGCAGCATCTCCTCAAGCTTAATGAGGACAACGAGGTCAGGATCGAAATGGAGGTCGACACCGGAAGAGGCTACCTCCCCTCCGAGCAGAACAAAAGGCCGGACCAGCCGATCGGAACTATCTCGCTGGACGCGACCTTCTCCCCGGTCAGCAGGGTGAACTTCAGCGTCGAAAACACCCGCGTGGGTCAGAGGACCGATTATGATCGTCTCCTCTTGGAGATCTGGACTGATGGCACCATGAGCCCGGAGGAGGCCCTGACCTTTGCGGCGAAGTTGCTGAAAGACCACCTGATGGTGTTCATCTGCAAGGAGGAGGAGATAGAGATTCCCGAAGAGGAGGTAGTCGACGAGGAGACCATCAGAGTAAGGAATCTCCTCAAGATGAGAGTTGATGAACTGGAGCTTTCGGTCCGTTCCTCCAACTGCCTGCAGGCAGCCAACATTCAGTCTATAGAGGATTTGGTCCAGAAGAGCGAAGCGGAGATGCTCAAGTACCGCAATTTCGGCAAGAAATCCTTGAACGAGCTCAATGCGGTCTTGGGTGAGATGGGGCTTCACTTCGGGATGGATATATCCAAGTACAGAGAGCCTTCAACCAAAGAGTGACATGCGCCATCGCAGAAAAGTGAGAAAATTGGGGGTGGCCGGCTCCCACCGTAGGGCCATGCTGGCAAATCTGGTGACCTCACTGTTAGAGCATGGGCAGATCAAGACCACCACCCCCAAAGCCAAAGCCCTCAAAACCTGGGCCGACAGCTTGGTCTCTCTGGCGAAAAGAGGCGACCTCCATTCCCGGCGGCTAGTGGCAACCACTGTCAAAAACCGAGTAGTCCTCAGAAAGCTCTTTGACGAGATAGCTCCCAAGCTGGAAGGCAAGAGCGGTGGAAGTTGCAGAATCATCCATCTGGGGCATCGGCTCGGGGATGGTGCCTCGGTGTCGTTGGTGCGGCTTCTGACTTATAGCGAGGAGAAAAAGGAGAAGAAGAAAATCAAGGGCAAAAAGATCCCAAAGAAGAAAGCACCGGAGGCGAAGGCCTCCAAGAAGAAAGAACAAGCTCCCGAGACAGAGACGGAGGAGAGGGCAGACGAGGAGAAAAGCGAAGAGAAAGAATAGTCGGAGGAGTCCTCAATAGCCGCTTTGAGGTTCGCCTCCCGCAAGGGAGGTTGAAGAAAGCGGTTTTTTCATTTCAAAGCTCGACTTCGGTAGTTTCCCGTGACTGAGGCATTCGAAAGGGTCATCATCATAATATTGGACAGCTGTGGTGTCGGGGCCTTGCCGGATGCGGCCCGATATGGAGATAAAGGTTCAAACAGCATTGCCAACACCGCCGAAGCTGTCGGAGGTCTTAATCTCCCGCATTTGGAGAGGTTGGGTTTAGGGGATATCGTTCCCATCAGGGGCGTGCCTCCAGCTTCGGGGCCCAGGGCCTCTTTTGGAAAGATGGCCACTCTATCCTTGGGGAAGGATAGCACTGTCGGCCACTGGGAGATCATGGGTCTTGTAACAACCCGTCCCTTCCCCACCTACCCGAACGGGTTCCCGGAAGAGATCCTCGAGAAATTCAAGCGGCTGACGGGGCTGGAAGTTCTGGGCAATAAGCCCGCCTCCGGGACCGAAATCATAAAGGAGCTGGGGGAGAAACACTGCCGGACGGGAAATCCGATCCTTTACACCTCCGCCGACAGCGTATTTCAGCTGGCGGCTCACGAGGAGGTTATTCCGATAGAGAGGCTTCACCAGATATGCCAAAAAGCCCGTGAGATCCTGACCGCAGAGCACGGTGTGGCTCGAGTCATAGCTCGGCCTTTCATCGGTAAACCGGGGAATTTCACCAGAACCGAGAGGCGCAAAGATTTCTCTCTCCCCCCGCCTGCTGACACTCTATTAGATTATCTGAAAGGCGAAGGTGTCGAGGTCACTAGCATTGGCAAAGTTGATGACCTCTTCGGTCATCGTGGCTTCACCCGTACATTTCACACCAGCTCGAACAGACACGGGATGGAAGTAATTCATCGGACAATAAAGAACCAGAAGAGAGGACTGATTTTCGCCAATCTGGTGGACTTCGATATGCTCTGGGGCCATCGCAACGATTATGTGAATTTCGCAAAGGGGCTGGAGGATTTCGACCGGAGGCTGCCGGAGTTTCTGTCTCTACTCGGAGGCAAAGATCTTTTCATAATCACCGCCGACCACGGTTGTGACCCTACTACCCCCTCGACCGATCATTCCCGGGAATATGTCCCCCTATTGGTATTCGGTCCCAAATTGAAATCTGGAGTTGATCTGGGGACCAGGGAAAGCTTGGGCGATCTGGGTGCCACCGTCTCAGAGGCGTTCGGATTTTCGTCTTTTGGTTGCGGAGAGAGTTTTTGGAAACTGATAGAAAGCGCCAAGAGGGCTCGGCTCAAAGCTTACGCTCCCTATTCTAAATTCAACGTGGGAGCGGCGGTTTTGACTTCCTCCGGTAAGGTCTTCACCGGTGCCAACGTAGAAAATGCCTCCTATGGACTCACCGTTTGCGCCGAGAGGGCGGCAGTCTTTAGCGCTGTCTCCTCCGGCGAGAAGGAGATGACCACCCTGGCTGTGGTAACTGATAAATCGCCGCCGGCCAAACCCTGTGGCGCCTGCCTGCAGGTCTTGAGAGAGTTCAGTCCCGACTGTTGGATAATTTGTGCCAATCTCGACGGAGAGATTAGCAAACACAAGCTTGGCGAGCTTCTGCCGGAAGCCTTTGAGCTCTGAGAGACAGTAGGCAGTAGATAGTAGGTAGTAGGTAGTAGGTAGTAGGTAGTAGGTAGTAGATAGGGAATAGGGAATCCTTCCCAATAGCCTCTCACTAAAGAAGAGGCGATTCGGTTCATTCACTATCACCTTTCATGACCTGGAATATGGACGTATACGGTATCGTCGCCAAAAAGAGGGATGCGAAGAAGCTCGGGAAAGAAGAGATCGATTTCTTGATCTCGGATTTCACTCAGGGCAGGATCCCTGACTATCAGATGTCGGCGTTCCTGATGGCGGTCTGCATCAACGGCATGGATGAGGAGGAGACTCATTGCCTCACCGAATCGATGTTGCATTCTGGTCAGATACTGGATTTGAGCTTCATAGACGCCCCTAAAATCGACAAGCATTCCACCGGTGGCGTGGGCGACAAGGTCTCTTTGATCCTGGCTCCACTTTTAGCTTCCTGTGGGGTCGTCGTTCCCATGATCTCTGGGAGGGGTCTGGGCCACACCGGTGGGACTTTGGACAAATTGGAATCGATACCGGGATTTAAGACCTCTCTTTCCTTAGAGGAGTTCAAGGAGGCTCTCAAGAGAATAGGGGTGGCCATCATCGGGCAAACTCGGGAGATTGCTCCTGCAGATAAGAAAATGTATGCCTTGCGGGATGTCACCGCTACGGTCGAATCGATTCCTCTGATTGTCGGCAGCATCATGAGCAAGAAACTGGCCTCCGGCTGTGATGGAATTGTCTTCGACGTGAAGGTCGGCAATGGGGCATTTATGAAGGGACTCAGCGATGCTGAGAGATTGGCTGAGGCTTTGATCTCTGTCGCCAAAAGAATGGGGCGGAAGGCTAGCGCAGTTTTCACCTCTATGGACGAACCTTTAGGTTTCGCAGTCGGAAACGCGCTCGAGATCGTTGAATGTATTGAATTCCTGAAGGGGAGAGGTCCTGAAGACCTCCGGGAGGTCACGGAGGCATTGGGAGTTCAAATGCTCTTAACGGCGCAGGTAACCTCCGATAAAGGGGAAGCTCGAAAGATGCTCAGGGAGAGAATCGCAAACGGCGAGGCACTGGAGAAGTTCAAGGAGATGGTGGAGAATCAGGGAGGAGATGTCGGAATAGCTGACGACTATTCAAGCCTCCCCCAGGCGAA
>LIZU01000026.1 GCA_001302725.1 candidate division Zixibacteria bacterium DG_27 | reverse complement strand
CTGAATGCTGGCGAACAGGGCCTGAAACTCGGGGTTCTGCCTGAAGCCTATTCTCTATCTCAAAACAGCCCTAATCCCTTCAATCTTTCCACGACCATCAGGTATACGTTGAAAGAGGCGGGGCACGTCAGGTTAGAGGTGTTTAACCTCAGGGGCGAGAAAGCCGCTACGCTGGTTGACGGTCATCAAAAAGCCGGTGAAGGGTCCGTTGTTTGGCGGCCGGAAGGTCTTTCCTCTGGTATATATTTCTACAGACTCACGAGCGGGGACTTCACAGATAAGAGAAGGGCCCTGCTTCTAAAATAGGCGACCAGCCGCCGGTATTATCTCCTCCAGCCTCCTGACAGGTGCTTCTTGCCTGTAAATTCGTTCTCACTGCTTGGGGTCGTCCCGAGGGGGTTCCAGATAACTTTTCCATTAGTCCAAAGCCAACGCTGAGCGCCGTAGGTCAGGTCGTCTCAAAGGTGACCTTGACTTTCGTTCTCTTTTTGCTAGATTTCGCCTGCGTGGTCAGCTTGAACCTTTGGCCCTCAAAAGAGGTCAATATGCTTATCACCACTACACCCACGATTCAGGGCAAGGAGATCAAAGAGTATCTCGGGATTGTCAACGGCGAGGCTATCTTAGGAGCCAACATCGTGGGGGACATCTTCGCCTCCATTACCGACATCGTCGGGGGACGTTCCGGAGCATACGAGAAAGAGCTCAACAAAGCCAGAGACATCGCTATCAAGGAGATGTGGGAGAAGGCTGTCGCTCTGGGAGGGAATGCCGTCGTCAGCGTCGACATCGATTACGAGGTGGTGCGGGAGGGGATGTTGATGGTTGCTGCCTCCGGGACGGCAGTCAAGGTTTGAATGCATGGAAACCTGAAGGTTTCCGCTACAGGTACTCGATACCTTCACGCCTGGGCGGTCTAAATCCCTTTGCGCATGGAATACGAAAGCATTATCGGCCTGGAGGTCCACGCCCAACTTCTGACGGACTCAAAGATCTTCTGCGGATGCTCTACCACTTATGGAGAGCCTCCAAACACGCAAACCTGTCCGGTTTGTCTTGGTCTCCCTGGGGCTTTGCCGGTTCTGAACCGGAAGGCCGTGGAATATTTGATGAGTGGTGAGTGGTGAGTAGTGAACAGTGATTAGGCACCGATTAAGTGTTTGTTTCATATTCCCATCCTGACTGATGGAAAAGAAGCTGAAAATTGCAGTCCTGGTTTCGGGGGGTGGAACCAATCTACAGTCGATTATTGACCGCGTGGAGGCCGGGAAAATCAAGGCCCAAATTGAAGTGGTCATATCAAACAACAGCAAGGCTTATGCCCTGGAGAGAGCCCGCCGACATAATATCACGGCATTACATATGAGCGCCAAGAAGTACGGCTCCCAGGAGAGGTTAGACGAGGAGCTGCTCGAGCTCTTCGAAGAGAAACAGATCGACCTCATAGTCCTGGCGGGGTACATGAAATTGCTGAGCCCCATGATCGTGCGGAAGTATCGGGGACGTGTCATTAATATACATCCAGGTCCCCTCCCCGAGTTCGGAGGCAAGGGGATGTACGGTCAGAGAGTGCACCAGGCGGTGCTGTCCGCTGGTTTGAAGGAGACCTGCGCCAGCGTCCACGTGGTTGACGAGATATATGACCACGGTCCCGTACTGCTGGAGAGAAAAGTATCGGTCATGCCCGATGACACTCCGGAAAGCCTCGCCGCCCGGGTTCTCAAAGTTGAGCACCAGATTCTGCCGGAGGTGATAAATATGTACGCTCAGGGCAAAATCGATCCCGGGAAAATCCGAGAAGACCAATCTTGACTGCAACAAGGATGATAAAGGGCGTCGGTATATATATCTGGTGCCTGTTTTTCTTGTGCTCACCTCTTTACGGGGGGGCACCGAAACTGGAGGAGCCCCGAGCTAATCCTTATGACGGCTTGCTCGTAGAGAAGATCATAATCGAAAGACATCCAGTATTCGATCCCGTGACGGAGAAGGGGAATGAGTTTCCTTACAGCTGGGCCAACAAACTGCATATACTCACCAGAGAGCGCCTGATCAGAAAAGAGCTTCTGTTCAGAGAGGGGGAGGGGTTCGACCTGGAGTTGGCGGAGGAGAGTGCTCGAAATCTGCGTAGTTACGACTTCATTGGGGATGTATACGTGGTTCCGGCATTGAATAGCGATTCCGACGGCGTAGAGGTGAAGGTTATCACTCAAGATCAGTGGTCAACCGAAGCTGCCATAATCTCTACCGGGGGAGGTGGTGAATATACTGTAGGTCTACAGCTCGCGGAGGGCAATCTTTTTGGATGGGGAAAGCTCGTCCAGGGAGACATATTCACAGGAACCGACAACGAAGGGGGCGGCATAAGCTTTTATGACCCCAGGCTGCTTCTGACCAGACACAGTTTGGGGTGGATATATGAGAAGGATGATTATTGCCGTTACTTCGAAATATCCTTGGGACGGCCTCTTTACTCCCGCAAGACCAAGTGGGGGTGGTCTTCGACATTCATCTCCAATAAGGGAGAAAAAAGGCTCTTCTACCAGGGGAGAGAGTTCTTCAGCTATGACTACGATAAGAGAGTCTATTCGTTTTCGGTGACGAGATCGCACGGATTCAAGAGCAAGAGAACTCTCACCCCTATGTATACCTATAAGGATTACAGTTACAACTCAGAACACCCCGTTCTGCGAGGCAATCCCGCTTATCGAGCCTTAATTCCCGAAAGCGAAGTGATTAGCAGACTCGATTTGAAGGCCATCCTGGGGTACTATGACTATGTAACTGATCGGTATCTGGATAACTTCGGGAATATCGAAGATTTGACGTTAGGTTACAAGTTTCAAACAACTTTAGGGCGTTCCTTCAGATTTCTCAATTCTACATACGACAGAAGCTTTGTGACCTTAAGAGTTAGCTCCACCAATTACTTGGGCGAAGGGGCTTATCTATCTTTGGGCGGGGAAAGCACTTTCCGAATTTCGGGGGATAATCTCGATAGAGTGATGAACACCGGGGAGCTATACTTCTACAACAAGTTATCGCACCGGCAGGTCTTGTGCTGTCACTCCGCCTTATCATACGGGGTCAGACAGGAACCCTCAGACCAATTTCTTTTAGGAGGAGACACCGGTCTGCGCGGTTATCCCTCCAGAGAGTTTGCGGGGCACCGAGTTTTCCTTTTCAACCTCGAGCATCGGTACTACTCTCCTCTTGAGATCTTCACGGTTGCCTTGGGCACTGCGGTTTTCATCGATTGGGGTTATGCCTGGTATCCCGGAGAGGTGGTTACACTTTCGGACTTTCGCTCCGATGTGGGCATCGGTTTGCGATTCGGTTTAAGGAAATCCTCGGGCTTCAAAGTATTGCGTCTGGATTTCGCCAAGGCTTTAGAGACCGGCGATATATACATCTCTTTCGGCACCGGGATGCTTTTCAGTTTAAGTGGACAGTGAGAGCAAAAAATTCGTAACGCTTTTCTGGGTAACCTTGGTCGTTATCACTGGCCTGAGGCTCTTGTATGTATCAGGGTTGAGCCTGGTGCCGCAGGAGGCGTACTATTGGAACTACTCCCGCCATCTGGCCTGGAGCTATTTCGACCACCCGCCGGCGACCGCCTATCTCATTTACATGTTCACGAAGCTGGGAGGGAATAGTGAGTTTGTGATCCACCTGGTGGCGGTCGTGATGTCAGTCCTGGTTAGCATTATCTGTTTCCTTTTAGCCAAGAGGATGTACTCCGCCAAGATTGCGTTCTACCTCACTTTGCTGCTCCACTGCATCCTCATATACTCCCTGGGGGCAGTGGTAGTTACGCCAGATGTGCCTTTTATCCTTTTCTGGGTTCTGTCGATCTTTTTTCTGTATAATGCAGTTACCACGAATCGCAGCTTCTACTGGTATCTGTGGGGGGTTGCCTTCGGGTTCGCCTTTCTCTCAAAATACACCGCCGTTTTCATACCTGCATCCACTTTTCTGTATCTTCTCTTATCTAAAAGAGACCGTAACTGGTTAACCAAACCTCAAGTTTACCTCGCAATGTTGGTGGCAGCGCTGTGTGCCTCCCCGGTTTTCATCTGGAACTACAACCACGGGTGGGCGTCATTTCTCTTTCAGACCGGCAGGCGCGCCGGCGAGATGCTCTCCTTCCGGCCCGATTTCTTCTTCGGATACCTGGGCACGCAGTTAGGCGTTATCGGACCTCTTTTATGTCCTTTCATAGTCTATGCCGTCGCCAAAAGCGGGATTGTGGGAATCAAGAGAAGCGAAACGAGGTTGCTTTTTCTCTTCTCGATGTCAGCACCCATACTGGTTCTCTTCACAATTACGGCTCTGCGCACCTGGGTGAAGATGAACTGGCCCACGGCGGGATACATCACCGGAATCTTAGCGATGCTGTTTTTCTACTTCGACAAGGATAACTTGAAGCCGCCTAAAGTGGTCAGGAGGTGGAGGAACTTCGGACGGGCGGCGTTGGCCTTCACAGCGCTTGTAACTTTGCTTCTACATTTAGATGCGCTACTGCCCTTTTTGGCCTTCTCTACCTCTGCCGATACTGTGACTGGGTATAGACAGTTGGGGAAGGTTGTGGGATCGATTGCGGAGGATATGCCCGCTGGGGAGAGATTAGTCTACGTAGGATACGAATACAAAACGGCCTCCGAGATGGCTTTCTATCTTCCCGGCAAGCCGGAGACGGTCTCAAACAACGTCGTGGGAAAACTCGGCTTACAATATGACTATTGGTGCGACCCCGATACCCTTATCGGCAGAGATGCGATTTTCGTCTACGACCAGCGCAACGAATACAAAGAGTTTGACAGGTTCAAGCTTCTTTTCGATAATGTAGTTGCGGAGTCACCTCTGAAGATATATCGTATGGACAAACTGGTGACGACGTTCTATATATATAGATGTTACCATTATAAGGGATTGGATGCGATCAACGAATAGATCTGCGTAGATGACAAGCTTATGGCTACAGATACCTCCACTCTAATCGAGAAGATCAAGTATGGAGCCACTTTAGAGACTCCCAGAAGGTTTTTGAAATTCTGCTTGGTCGGGGGTGCCGGCGTTGTCGTGAATATGGGGATGTTGTATCTGTTTACCGACATAGTCGGGCTCTATTATCTCTTGTCAAGCATCATTGCGATTGAGATTGCCATTCTCAACAACTTCTTCTGGAACGACATCTGGACTTGGAGGGACCGCAGAAAGAAGGGGGGAGTGCAGTTCTTCAAAAGGCTGATCAAATACAATATCTCCGCCAACTTCTCCTCCTTCGTTGGTAATATCGTGACTCTGTGGATACTGACTTCGATATTCGGTTGGTACTACATGTACGCAAACGTGGTGGGGATAATGGTTGGCGTGATTTTGAACTTCAGTCTAAACGACAGGTGGACATATCGGAGAGGGAAGCCCCAAGAGAGCATTGGGGAATGAATACTTTTTCTGTCTTAAGCCCTACAAAGGTGAGCATACTATCAGTCAGATACCAACGTTAGTCTATGTATCCTAAAGCCCGGAGCGATTTTTCCATTTCCTTTCTCTCCTCCTTGTCCATTATGTGGGCCTCACGGTCGACTAATCCCTCTCCGGGGCTGTAGCTGACCTCTCTGGCATAGGCCTCAGAGTTCTCGTCGAACAGCGACTTCAGGACTTCACCATCCATGTCGTCGGGAACCGCCTCTCCCATCAAGTGCAGGAAGGTGGGAGCAAGGTCGTAGATGTTGGCGTTCTGTATCTTCCCTCTTTTTCTCACATCCGGCCCTATCGCCATGATTACGGCCTCAATGGCGTCCTGGTGGGAGCCCACCTTGCTGGGATGAGCGATCCTCTTGGTGATCTTTCGCGTCAGAGTGTTACGTCCGGCATACTGCTCGTTATACAGAATGATTATCTCTGGCAGCTGCTCTGAGTATATCCCTTCATATGTCTCCTCTCTCCGGAGAGCTTCCTTGACCACTTTGTTGCCCTCGGAGTCGTGCAGATCCTGGAGCTTCTCTATTATCTCGCCTATGATTCCATCCCGTTCGGACTCGGAAAGCCCCTTCTCGTTTAAGCGTATACACCAGTTCAGGTCGGAATAGGCCAGGCTGTTTTGCCAGTCGACACCGAAGAGGAAACGGCGCTTGGAGGCCAAGATTCTCTTCTTTTGCCCGGTCGCCCGCGGGCCTTTTCCCCCGAAGTATTTGAAAAGCAGCTTCACCAAAATCTTGGAGTAGATGCGCAGCCACATCCCCAGTGCCCCCAAGCCGAAGAGCTTGGAGGCCAGATTGTATGCGGTATAATAGACGCCAATCGCCAATCTCCGATTTTGCATCCGGAGGTATCCCTCTTTCCTCAACCAGCTGTTGACAAAAAACTCGCGGGTCTTGTATCCGCCGAAGCCGTGGTCGGAGAGGAAAAAGATGTTATGGTCTTTCGAATACTTCTCTAAAACCTCTCCTACAAGCTCGTCCAACATCTTGAAGAAATCGAGGATGAAATCCTGACGGTGCCAGCTCCAGTGCTGAATGGAATCGGAGTGTTCGATCCAGAGCAGGAAGAAATCGAAGTCCTGCTTGTCGAGAAAATCGGTTGCGATCCGAAAGCGATTTCGAGTGATCCTCATCAAGGCCTCCACCGCCTCCCTTTTGCTCTTCAAAAGATCGATGTTGATCCGGGTCAAATCCTTCATGGTGATGTGGAAGTCTGAGACCTGCGGTCGGAGCTTCTCAGGATAGACGTAATCACGCTGTTTGGTGGGATTGTGAGTCCCGGCCAGGATGATTCCGTTTATGGGCTGGGGGGGATAGGTGGTTCTGAGGTTGAAAACGCCACACTTCTTCCCGTTCTGGCCCAGGAGCTCCCAGATGGTGCGGCTGCTGACATCCCGGTAGGTCATGAAGCTGCCGTCCGGTTTGTTGAAGGCGAAAAGCCCGATGTTGCCGGGGTTTTTGCCGGTGTAAAAGGAGGGCAAAGCGGGACAAGTGATGCAAGGGATGGTGGTACGTAAAACGCCGCAGCTGCCGGCCTCCATCAGTCGCTTGAAATTGGGGAGGTGGCCGGCCTGGATCCAGGGGGTGATGAGATCCCAGCTGGTGCCGTCCAAACCGATGGCCATTACTTTGTGCATATACGACTCAACTCCAGGGCGTCGCTTCCTCTTTTGTCGGCACCCAAGCGTGAATTTATTAAACCTCCTTCTGGATGTCAAACCGTGAAGGAAGAAGCGGAGTTCCTACCCGATGACCTTCAGTTTATTCAAGGTGTTCGGTGGTGAGGCCTCTTGGGGCAGGTCTAACGATATCTGCTGCTTGCCGGCCGACCGAGTTCTCGATCTTGCCACGCCTGCGACGAATGAGTCGTCTGGCGACTCTTTGTTCGAGGTGCTTGAGAGGATAACGAAGTTTTGGCTTATCTCTGCAGGAAGAGATCCACAATTAGAGAAGCGGGATTTTGACCCGCTTTCTTCAGATGCTCTCGCTGACGGTTTGGTGCTGTGAGCCTATCTTCTCTCGCCGGTGGCCACAGACCGGGCGCTGCCGGTCAAGACGTATCTCTTCAAAAGCCAGTCGTTGATCTCCACCTCGGCGGCGCCGCGCAAGCGCGCCACGTAATTCTTCTTGACCTGCTCGTCTTTATCCCCCTTCAAAATCTGGCGGATGGCGCTTCGCATCTGGTCTAAGCTGCGGCCCATCCTTCGCTCAACCAACTTGATGATGTGATAGCCCCATTCGGTCTTGACCGGCCCTCCCACCTCCTTGACCTCCAACTCGTTGGCCGCTTCGAAGAACTCTCGGGACAGCTCTCTCTCGGAGATGAAATCCAAATCGTAGGCGATCTCCCGAATCTCCTTCTCTCCGGGATAGTACCTCTTCGCCATCTCCACGAAGTCGGCGCCGTCTTTTATGGAGTCCAGAATCACGGTGGCAAAGGCCGAGTCGGTGAAGATGATGTGATATACGTGCAGCGGTCTTTGGACGGTGTATTCGTCTAAGTGTTCGTTGTAATAGTCCTCGATCTCTTCCTCGGTGGGGACGTAATCCTGGGCGGTCGAGTTCTCGCGCACCAGACTCTTTGCCTTCTCCTCTCTTATCGTCTCCGCCTCCTTTAAGACCTCCGGGCTCTGGTAGTAACCTCTCTCTGCGGCAATCTTCTCCAGTAACCTGGTCAGTGAGAGGGTCTTGAGCAGATCCTTTTTGTCCTCCGAGGTCAACTGCTCCAGGCTTTTGACTTGCATATACTTGGGCATCTCCCGGCGGAGCTTCCCGTAGTAGCTGGTGTCCACACCATCCACCACCAGCACCCAGAGGCTGTCCGAGAAGGTGGTGTCGCTGGAGGCCAACACCTCTTCGTTAAACAGATACTGGGCTGCATCTTTAACGCTGTCGACGTATGCCTGACCCACCTCCCGTTCCCGTCGAGTCCGTTCCTGCCTCCTTATCTGGTTTTTTACCTCGATGTCCAAAGGCTTGTATCTCTCGGGGTTGTGTTGGGTAACTGTGATAATGTGATAGCCGAACTCGGTCTTGACCGGGTCAGAGAGTTCCCCCACCGGGAGGGCAAAGGCCACCTCCTCGAACTCCGGGACCATCCGCCCCCTCCCGAAGATCCCCAGGTTTCCACCTCGATTCTTGCTGGCCTCGTCCTGACTCTGGCCTTTGGCAAGCTCGACGAAATCTGCTCCCTCTTTAAGCTCTTCTAGTATGGCCAAAGCCTTCTTCTTAGCTTTCTGCTCGGCCTCTCTCAGCTTCCGAGGATCTTTGGCATCCATCGAATCGATCTGAGGTCTGACGAGGATGTGGCTGGCTGCGATCGTCTCCCGGAGCTTATAGAGTTCCTTGTTCTCGTTGTAATATATCTCGATGTCCTCCTCGGTGACTTCCGCCCTGGCGCCGACCTCGTCATCGTAAAGCAACCTCAAGGCCTTGGTTGAAAGTTTCTCCTCCAGCTCCTTTGAGAATTCGGGGTCCCCTTCCAGGGCAGACTCGGTACGTTTTGTCTCCTGTTCGATGAGGGCCTCGCCAATCAGAATCTCCAGGACCTCCCGTTTTTTCTCCGCATCTTTTTCGGCATTTCCGGTGGACTGGATTCTCTCGGCCTTGGCAGTGGAATCGAAGCTGGCATAGCTTATGGGCCATCCATTGACGTAGGCGATATTCTCCGTATCCCTTTTTACCATCGGTCCCCAAGAGCACCCCTCCAGAAGGAGAAAACTCACCAGGGAGAGTGCCAGAATTATTGGAATTGACAACTTAGTGGAGAGCATAACTGTATTGTCCTTTCATGAAACCAGTCGAATTTGAGATCTCTATCTTCCAAAAGGCAGATTCTGTCCTAGAGCCGAAGTTTCAGGGAGATCCGATAACTGTCATCCAATTGCTCGTGGCTGAGAAAGGCGAAATCAACAAGCAGCTTTCTGTATCTGATGCCGCCTCCGGCGGTGAGATGACCCCTCTCGGAACCAAGCCGTCCCCAAACCCTATCTTTGAAGCCGACTTCGGCACCGGCGTAGGTGTCCGCCGAAAGCTCCCCCCAGGAAAGCTGGGAGGCGTAGTCTCGCCCCTCAATGAAGAGGTGGCCATCCAGTGCACCCGTGAATTGAAAGGACTTGTATCTCCTGGAGACTGCTGCTCCCACGCGGAGGGAGGGCAGAATCGATTCTTTCTCCCCGGTGGAATACGACAGGTATGTGGAGGTGGCGTCGGCGAGTCGCGCTCCCAGAGAAAGCCAGTCTCGAGGCAGGTACCTGACCCCTAGATCCAGCCCCAATCCGGTGCCGGAATATCCGGCGATCTTGCGATAGATGACCTTGGCGCCGCCTCCCCAGGAGAGCTTGGAGCCGGCCTTGCGGGCGTATGAG
>LIZU01000025.1 GCA_001302725.1 candidate division Zixibacteria bacterium DG_27 | reverse complement strand
TCCGAGCCACGTGATAGAGAGCTTCCCTCTTTTTGGGCAGACAGACCAGGAAATTGTGAGCCCTCTTAAGAGAGCCCGGGACCGTGAATCTGGTGCTCTTGACCCGGAGCCTCTTATACCTTATGTACATCTTCTCTCTGATACTGAAAGACATATCTCCTAATCCCCCGGCCTGGCGGTGTCCTTCTGGCTTTCAGTGTACTGAGCTGCCCGGGAACGTTTGAGCTCGAACCGATAGATGGTACGTGAAGGGCTGAACGGCAACCTCAGCCGATCTCCGTTGAGGAAGAACTGAACCACTTCCGGCTTGCCGGCGGTGAGGATAAAACGTTCGGTAGCTTTGAACTCCTCCTGCTGCTCCTTGAGGATGAAATCGTAAAACAGGGTGTCGTCATCTGCGATCACCTCCAGCCAGGAGGAATCGCTGGCCTGAACTTTGAGCAGCATCCCAGCTTTATCTTCCGCTACCTCTGCGGGAGTCCTGGCAGTGCCCCTCGTGGGAGTGGTGCCGACACCTTCGCGGATCGTCTCCGTGACCGCAGGCTCTATCTGGTTTTCACTTGGCAGAGTTGTGCCCGGGAGCGTCTCGGCCTCTTCTAAAATGGTCGGCGGTTGTGACTGACCTTCTTTTTCTCCGGAGGTGCAGAGAACCACCACCGCGACCAGCACCAATACCAGAACCCCCCCTAAGGCGAGCCAACGGGCGTGCACCAGCTTTCTCTCCGGCGTTGTCGGCACAGCCTTTCCCTGCACCGGGGTTCTCTGTGACTCATAGCGGGAGTAGACCTCTTTTTTGTCGATCTTGAGGAACTGGGCGTAGATCTTCAGAAAGGGTTTCACGTAGACCTCCGCCGGCAAGGCCTCGAAGTGGTCCTGCTCCAAGGCCCGAAGATACCTCTCTTGGAGCTTGGTCTCCTCGGCGACATCCTCCAGGGTGAAGCCTCTCTCCTCCCTCAGTTTCTTTAGATACTGCCCCAAGCTCTCCATCTTTAGCCCTCGTCGCCCTCCGGAAGTGGAGGCAACTCTTCGAGCAGTCTGGCCAACCTCGCCAGGGGCAGGCCGACCACGTTGTCGAGTGGTCCGGAGATGCTTCTGACCAGGAAATGCCCCAGGCCCTGAATGCCGTAAGCTCCGGCCTTGTCCATGGGCTCGCCGGAGATAATGTAGTTGTCGATATCCTCCGGGGTGAGCTTTTTGAACTTAACCTTGGTGGTCTCGTAATCGCTTCTTTTGAAATCAAGTTTTCTGATCTCAATCGCCAGGGCGGTGTGGACGGCGTGGGTTCTCCCGGAGAGTTGTGAGAGCATCCGGAAAGCGTCATCGCGATCTTTCGGCTTCCCCAGAATCTGCTCTTTCAAGACCACCACGGTGTCGGCGCCGAGGACGACATGTTTGGGGAAATATCTGGTGACCTCTGTTGCCTTCATCTCCGCCAGCTTCAAAGCCACCTGGTGGGGTTTCAGACCGTCCAAGGTCGGTTCCGGGATCAGACATCTTTTGACGGAGAAGTCCACCCCGGAGCGACTCAAGATTATAGACCTTCTCGGAGAGGCGGAGGCCAAAAGGAGCTTCCGCCCTCCTAAAAGCCTGCTTATCCTCTCCCCCAAGGATCTGTCGAAAGGAAGTTTGTGCATAGTGCCTCTGACGGTTAACCGCTTTTGCTGGTGATGATGAAGGTGACGGGACCGTCATTGACCAGCTCCACTTTCATTTTGGCGCCGAAGATCCCAGTTTCCGTCTTTACCCCCTTCTGCAGGAAAGCTTCAACGAAGCGGTCATACAAGCTCGAAGCCTTCTCGGGCTCCAAAGCGGAGGTGAAGCTGGGACGTCTACCTTTAGAGCTATCCCCATATAGAGTAAACTGGGAGATGATCAGAGCCTCACCCCCCACCTCCAGAAGGGAGAGATTCATCTTCCCCTGGTCATCCTCGAAGATCCTCAACTGGGCACATTTGTCTGCCAGGTGATCGACCTCCTTCTCATCATCGCCGGCTCTGGCCCCAAGCAAGATGACCAAACCTCTACCGATTCTCCCGGTAACCTGGGAGCTGACCTCTACCTGTGCTCTGGAGACCCTTTGAATGACGGCCTTCATACTATATCTTGTGGCTATATTAAATTATTACACAACAATATGTCAACAGAAAATCATGGTTTCGCCTGACATTCTTCAACGTTAATATATAGTGGCAATTGACAGACTGGGTATGGCCAAGGAGAATCGCTCCGATATAGATAGAGGTAGTAGTCAGCAGCGGTGGTCTGGCGGATGGCAGACGGTACCCAAGAGCAAGCAGGGCTGGTTAGTCCCGAGCCTTGCTTCAGAGAGCTCGGGCAAAAAAAACTTGACTTCGGGACGATTATTTCTATTTTGAAAGTCTATAACTTGAGAATTGGCTTGGACTAAAAGTTGGCGGCGTGGAACGAGATGGACACACTTAGCAGGGGTGGGCTGGCGAGGTCTCTTTGCATTTTGGGGAGCATCCTGATTCTGGTCTCACTCTCGTGGGGCGGGTCAAGCGACTTAATTAAAAGGGCCCGGGAGAATTTCGAAGCCGGTAGCCTGGATATTGCCGCGGATCTGGCCAATCAGGAATTAGGCCAGGATCCGAAAAGCTGGGAGGCTTTAGTCATCTTGGGGAAGGTTTCCTATTCAAGGGGCGATTACCCGAGCGCCGAGAATTATCTCAATCGCGCTTTGACCCATAAGAAGAAGTCGACCGAGGCTTTGTATTACCTGGGTTTAGCGTACATTAAGGAGGGGAAGTTCGAGTCCGCCAAGATGCAGTTCGAGAAGGGGCTGAAGGTGGGTGAGAATAAGAACTGGTTTTACAACGGCTTGGGCACGGTGGCCATGAGGGAGGCGGATTATACCGAAGCTGACCTGAACTTCCGGATGGCCATCGGAGAAGATGATAAGATCCCGGAGTATCACAAAAACCTCGGAGATGCGAACTTCGCCAAGAAGGTCTATCCTTTGGCGGCCGCCGAATACCGGGCGGCACTTAAGCTGGATTCGACCATAACCGAGATCCGCTTCCAGTTGGCGGAGTCTTACTTCCAGATGCGCCAGGTCACCGAAGCGGTTGAGGAATTCAAGAAAGCCATAAAGATCGACCCCGAGAACGTGGAGGCTTACCGTCGATTGGGGGCCATTTACATGGCGGCGCAGAAATATCCCGAGGCCCAGTTCGCCTATGAGAAGCTCCTGCAGCTCGACAAAAGCGATGTTAAGGCCCTATCGAATCTGGCCCAGATTTACATCATGCGCAGGAACTTCGAGGCCGCCGCCGACCTGCTTTTGAAAGCCATTGAGTTGGACCCCACCTACATTGAATCCTTTTTCAGTCTGGCTCAGGTGCAATACGAGAGCGGGCAGTATAAAAAGGCCTTAGAGACTTACGAGAAATACGAAAAGGCGGCTCCGGAAAGGCTCGACGTTGACTACTGGAAGAAAAAAGGCCAGGTTCTGATCAAGCTGGGGGCCAATGACCCTGCATATCTGGAGAGGGCGATAGAATGTTACAACATCGTCTTAGAGACGGAGCCGGATTACAGCGACGGTTACTCCCAGGTAGCCTACGCCTACTATCTGCAAAAGGACTACCAGGGAGCGATTGAGAATTACCTCAAGGCTCTAAAGATCGACCCGGACAACGTCAATGCCCTACGGAATTTGAGCTACGCTTATCTCAACACCAGAAGATACAGTGAAGCCGTTGAGGTTCTGAAGCGGGAGACGGAGAAGAACCCGGACGATTACCGCTCCATCGGGATTCTGGGCAACACCTATACCGCTCTCAAGAAATTCTCGGAAGCGATCTTCGCTTTGAAGGAGGCCTTGCAGATCAAGCCCGACGATGCTCAGAATCAGTATTATCTGGCTTTGGCTTACAGTCTGGCCGGGAAGTTCGACGAGGCCGCCGGGATGTGGGAGCAGGTGTTAGACAACCCCGAAGCCTCCGAGAGCTTCAGGTGCGACGGTTACAAGCTTTTAGGGCAAAACCGCCTCTCTAAGGGAAGGTGTGAGGAGGCCATCGGGCTTCTGTCCAAGGCTCTGAAGTGCGAGCCCCGAAACCTGCAGCTGATGCTCAACCTCGGAGATGCCTACGTTTTCTGCCGGGAGGAGGATAACGCCCGGGGGTGGTATAGGGAGGTCTTGGCCTCCACCGAACCGGGTACGGATATGCACGACAAAGCTCAGGATGCCCTTCTGAGAATCACCATACAAGAGTGAGAGTTTCTTTGGTAGGAGTTCTAATGGCCTCGAAGGAGAAGGTAGACCCAAGGTTTAGATACATCGGATTCGAAGTCCATCCCGGAAAGGCGAAGTCCTTCTGGAAGTCGGAGGAGGAACGAAAAATATACGAAGAGAAGGTAAAGGGACAGAAGGAAGGAGTTCAGGCGGAGAGGGCCTTCAGTTTCATCCATGTCGAGATGGTGTCCACGGCCGACAAGTTCTTTCTCACGCTGGGCAATCTGATTCTGATTGTGGGTTTGTTCTTGCCCTGGTTCAGATTCACCTACGGGGATAGCGCGGTGCAGTTTTCCGGCTTGGGGGTTTTGGCCAATCTGAGCTTTGTCGGCTCCCTGGCCTCCTGGAGCGGGATCGCCGCTCAGCTTGAGGTCATAGTCCTGTCGGCTCTGATCGTTTTAGCACCGCTGGTTGGCATTCTCAATCTGGCGATGCTCTATCGCGGTAGGGGGGCGGAGGAGAAATATCTGAGAGGGGTGAAGAACTCCTCTCGGCTTTCCTTCCTTTTGATGCTGTTGTGGGTTTTCGTTCTGGTCCTGGCGGCCGTCGGTTTCGCCATGCCTCTCGGAAATCTGGGGATTCCCCAGATCGGGATGGAAAGCTTCAACCTCCTCGCCTTTCTGACGACCGCCTCGGTGGGTTTCTACCTCACCTTCGCGGCTTCCTGGCTGAATTCGACGATGGCATTGTTCTTATAATCTGATCGAGAAAATCGGAGGTGACGCTGCAGGAGGAAAAAGAGATAGTCGGGGTGGACACTCGATCGCACCCCAATTTGAAGCAGGAAATAGTGAGCAGTCATAATAGGTCTTCTGGAGGATGTAAGTGAAACAATCAATCTTTGTAACCCTGGTTCTGATCGTCTCTTTGGGAGTCGGGACCTTCATCTGGACTCAATTGCCGGAATATCTGCAGAAGGGCGGTCCCCTGGTGGCGGTCCTGATTGCGCTCGTCTTCATGGTTCTATGCTTCGTTTTAGAGCGGCTCATCACCCTGAGGATAGCCCGGGGGAAAACCTCCATCCAGTCTTTCTTCAGACAGGTGATCACTCTCTTGCAGAAGGGAGACTACGATGGGGCCGTAGCGGTGTGCGACAAGCAGCGCGGAAGTTGCGCCAATATCCTGCGCGCCGGCATAGAGCGCTACCAGCAAGTTAGAACAGACAGGAGCCTGAACCCGGAAAAGAGGATTGAGCATACCCAGACCGCCATCGAGGAGGCCAACGCCTTGGAGGTGCCTCTTTTGGAGAGAAACCTCATCGCGCTTTCGACCATTGCCTCCATCGCCACCATGGTGGGGCTTCTGGGAACCACCATCGGGATGATTCGAGCCTTCGCCGCCACCGCCGGTAAGGGCGGAGTGATTGACGCCGAGCAATTGGCGGTTGGAATTTCAGAGGCTTTGGTGAACACCGCCGGTGGTCTAACCGGCGCCATCCTTGGGATTGTGGCTTACAACTTCTTCGTCAACAAGGTGGACAGCTTCAACTACACCATCGATGAAGCCACCTACGAGGTGGTTCAACTTCTGAAGGCTCAGGAGGCTGAAAAAGGTGCTTAAGAAAGGCAAAAGAAGGGTAGCAATAAGGATCGATATGACCCCCATGGTCGATATCGCCTTTTTGCTTTTGATCTTCTACATGAGCACCACCACCTTCAAGCCCCCGGAGGTCAAATCCGTCTCGCTGGTACCCTCTCACTCGCAGGTGAAGCTGCCGGAGAAGAACATCATCAACGTGACCGTCACCGCCGAAGACTCCATCTTCATAGAGTATATCGATACCAAAACGGAGATTGTGGAGGGCAAGGAGGTGACCATTCCTCAGAGATTCTACCGTTACGCCCCGATCGAGCGCTTCAATTACGAGCTGGTGGACGTTCGCCGGCAGTTGGGGCTCAACGTCGAGCTGGTGGTCAAGGCCGATCGCGACGCCAGCTTCGGGGTGATGAGGAAGCTAATGAGAACCATGCAGGAGGTCAATATCAACCAGTTCTCCTTAGTGACGGAACTCGAGATGGGTTAAAAAGATGGGAATAAATCCGTCTTTCGGGAGTAGAATAATATGGGTCCCAAAAAGGACCCGTATCGGAAGGAAGTGAGAGTATGGGTGCAGTTGAGACTGGAGATATTCAGGCAAGGTCGTTCAAGAAGAAAGGACTGAGGCGTCCGAAAAGACGAATCGGTATCCACATCGACATGACCCCGATGGTGGACATCGCCTTTCTGCTCTTGATCTTCTACATGGTGACCACCCGCTTTTACACCCCCCAGGCGATGGAGATAAACCTGCCGCCTCTGGAGGCCGAGGACACCGCCATTCCGGTGGGAAAATCGCATCTCATCAGTCTTCTGGTCGACAGCCAGGGCCGCCTGTTCTGGGCCTTCGGGACCGATAAGCCCAAGTACTTTGAGGAGGAACGGGCTCTGCGGGATTCCCTCATCTCTTGGAACCAGCGAGCTCCGGATAGGATGGTTACGGTCGTGAAGATCGACACCGGTGCCCGTTATAGCAGGATGGTGGATCTCATCGACGAGATCCAGGTCACCGAAAGGATTTTCCAGCAAGTGGATAGCGAGTACAGCTATCGTTTCAGTATAGTAGATATGACTCAATACGACCTCAAACAATTGGAGGAGGCCAAGAAAGCTCTTGGCCTGGGAGGGGAGGTGACCTCATGAGCAGCAAGTCACCTGCATACGTGGTCCCTTACGGCGCCTTCGAGCTGAAGAGATCTTATCAGAGAAACTTCGGGCTGGCAGTCGGGATCGTGACTCTGGTCTATGTTCTCGCAACCTTGATATTCATCTTCGTGACCCACCGCGGCGAGGGGGAAGCGCCGGTGGCGGTTCGCACAATTGTGATCGATGACATCGCCAATCTGGCACCGCCGCCAACTCTGCAGCGTCTGCCTCCGCGGGTGGCCTATGCCGCGCCTCAGGTGCAGGCCCCGACGGTTGGTATTCCCCAAGCGGTCCCCGACGAGGAGGCCCCGGAGAACGTCACCATGGCCACTCAGCAGGAGCTGAAGGTCATAAGCGCCCCCCCGGTTGAGGACCTGGGTGAGCACGGGGGGGAGGAGATCGTCATTTATGATATCGATGAGCTCCTCCCCAAGCCGGACGAATTCGTGCCGGTGGAGGAGATGCCGGTGGCCGTCAAGAAGGTGGAGCCGAAATATCCAGATCTGGCGAGAAGGGCCGGAATTGAAGGCACCGTCTGGGTGAAGGCGCTGGTGGACAAAAGCGGCAAGGTTCGGGACGTCATAATACTGAAGGAATCCGGTGCTAACGCCGGCTTCGAGGAGGCCGCCATCAAAGCCGCTTACGAATACGTCTACAAGCCGGCGATCTCCAACGGTCAACCGGTGGCGGTCTGGGTAGCGTACAAGGTTAATTTCAAGATTAAATAGGTAACCCAACCCTTCGGTCCGTAAGGAGTCGTAGATCACCCCTCTATCAAGGAAAGTTCGGTAAAGGAGTTCTCCGGCGCAGTAAGGAGTAGGGCATCATATCTGTATCCCGCGCCAACTCAACAGAGAATCTAGGGAAGGAACTAACGGCCTTTTGGCTGAGGCTCTGCAGAGCAGTGGCTAAAGGGAAGAGCGGTGAGTCTTAGAGCCCCTTGGGCGGGTCTGCCAGGATTCATTCAGGAGAAATTGACACCGAGTAAACACAACATCGAGGAAAGAGGATTGACCATATGGACTTAGGGGTCGTGGTCGCCCTTCTGGGTTTTCTGGGGCTCATTTTTGCACTGGGGCTTTTCCTTTCGGTCTTAAGACAGCCTCCCGGCAGTGAATTGATGCAGCAGCTCTCGGGGAGAATCCACCGCGGCGCCATGGTCTTCCTAAAGAGGGAATACTCCATTCTGGTTTTCTTCATTCTGGTGGTGTTTGTTCTCTTGAGCTGGCAGATCGGTTTGTGGACCGGGGTGGCTTTCATTTCGGGGGCTTTCTGTTCGATGTTGGCAGGCTTTTTGGGGATGAACGCCGCCACCCGTTCTAATGCCAGAACCTGTGAGGCGGCGCGGGGCTCCGGACAGGCAAAAGCCTTGTCCGTCGCCTTCTCCGGGGGCGCGGTCATGGGGATGAGTGTTGCCAGCCTGGGGCTTTTGGGTCTCGGAATCTGTTTTCATTTCTTTCACGAGCTTGATATCCAGATCATAACCGGCTTCTCCATGGGAGCCTCTTCCATCGCCCTTTTCGCCCGCGTTGGCGGGGGCATATATACCAAGTCCGCCGATGTCGGCGCCGATTTAGTGGGGAAGGTGGAAGCCGGGATCCCCGAGGATGACCCTCGCAACCCCGCCGTGATTGCCGACAACGTCGGCGACAACGTCGGGGATGTTGCTGGAATGGGAGCGGACCTCTTCGAGTCTTACGTCGGCTCCATCGTGGCCTCCGTGATCATCGGTGCCACCGGATTAGCTTACGCTGAGAAGCGTCTGGCTTATATGGCCTTACCTCTCTGGGTTCCGATGGCGGGGATAGTCGCCTCCATGTTGGGAATCCTCTCGGTGAGGGTCTTCTCCCGCATGAATCCCCAGACGGTGTTGCGTCTGGTCACCTACGTCGCCGCCGTGGTTCTTTTGGCGGCCACCGGATTCATAGTCGATCGGTTGGGGATTCCCTCCGGGGTCTTTTGGGCAGTCTTGGCCGGAACCTTGGCGGGGGTGTTGATGGGACTTCTCACCGAATACTACACCTCCTCTTCCCCCGTAAGGAGGATTGCGCATGCCTCCCAGACCGGCGTGGCCACAAACATAATCACCGGCCTGGCGGTGGGGATGGAGAGCGTCGCCCTGCCGGTGGTGGTTCTCTGCGCCGCGGTCTACGTTGGATACTCGCTGGCGGGGCTTTACGGCATCGGAATCTCGGCGGTGGGGATGCTGGCCACCATCGGGGTTACGATGTCGGTCGACGCTTACGGTCCCATCGCCGATAACGCCGGTGGAATCTCGGAGATGTCCCGTCTGGGACCGGAGGTCAGAAAGATCACCGATCGTCTCGACTCCCTGGGAAACACGACCGCCGCCATCGGGAAAGGATTCGCCATCGGGAGCGCGGCCCTGACGGCCCTGGCACTCTTCTCCGCCTATACCACCGCCGTCGGGCTGGAGACCATCAATCTGGTGAGCTCCCGGGTGGTGATCGGATTCTTCCTCGGAGGCGTCCTGCCGTTTGTGATCGCCTCCTTGACCATGACCGCGGTGGGAAGGGCGGCCATCAAGATGGTCACCGAAGTCAGAAGACAGTTCAAAGAGATCGCCGGCTTGATGGAGGGAAAGGCCGAGCCGGATTCCGAGCGTTGCGTCTCCATATCCGCGAAGGCGGCCCTAAAGGAGATGATTGCCCCGGGGTTCACCGCGATTCTGGCCCCGATTCTGGTCGGTTTCCTCCTGGGGAAGGAGGCCCTGGGAGGCCTTCTGGCGGGCGCTACTCTGACCGGGGTCCTGCTGGCCTTGATGATGGCAAACGGCGGCGGTGCCTGGGACAACGCCAAGAAATTCATCGAAGCCGGAAACTTGGGAGGCAAGGGTTCCGAACCTCATAAGGCCGCGGTGGTCGGAGACACCGTCGGAGATCCTTTCAAGGATACCTCCGGACCTTCCATGAACATCCTCATAAA
>LIZU01000024.1 GCA_001302725.1 candidate division Zixibacteria bacterium DG_27 | reverse complement strand
AGAGAGAAGAGATAAACAGAGGCTAAGGTGACAAACGTCGCCAAAAGATAATAGGAGATCCTCGCCACTTTGGACGACCTAAGGTGTCCCGCGGCGAGCCTCAAATAGAACAGTGCCGAGATCACCAGAAAGATCAAAGCCAGGATGAGGGAGAGAGAGCCGAACATCAGTTAAGACTTCCCTGATACTTGGAGGGACACTTCACTAAGAGCTGGTCGGCCACGAATTTTTCTCCATCGTATTTGCCGATGACAACGATCTCGGTGGCCTCCTCGAAATTGGCGGGCGTTGGCCCGGAGCTATAGGCCACCGGCATCGGCTCTCCCTGTCTGCTCAGCAGTTGAAAAGACAGAGCAACCCGGCTGGTGTCGTAAACAGAGGAGCCGGGCACCAACTTTCCGATTATCTGCACCGTCTCTCCGGAAGCTCTGGCCTCACTGAAGCTGACATAGGGGGTTATCGATTCTCTGAAGGAGGAGATCGCCAGAGCCAGGAAAAGCGCGATTACGATGAGTCCAACTAAGTAGTAGTATTTTCTGTTCATTTCCGGTTTAGCTTTTTGACCTTCCTATCGAGGCGCACCAGGTAGAGGAAAATCCCCAGCCAGATTACCAGAACCGCTATCACCGCCACGAGGTTCGTCGACATTCACAGTTTCCTTTCACTGAGACGATTTCTGCCGATGGCGGTCTGTAACGTGTAAACCCAGATGAAAATCAGAGTGAAGCAGATAAGCGAAGCCAGGAATGTCACCAAAATCGGTGCCGGCATCTGAATCCTCCCGGAGGTGTCGATAACGGAGCTGGCCGGATGCAGAGACTGATAAGCCCTCGGAGTCACGAAGATCAAAAAGACCGCCGCCGGGAAGGCAAATATGCAGTAGACGCTCGAGAGGGCGGCTTTTCTCCCCGGCTCTCTCACCGCGGAGCGCAGGGCCAGGTAGGCGCCGTAGATTAGAAGCAGGATCAAGATGGAGGTCTGTCGCGGGTCCCAGTTCCAAAAGGCTCCCCAGGTCATCTTCGCAAAAATGGAGCCGGTGATGGTCGCCAGTACACAGAACAGAGTCCCCAGCTCCGCGGCGCTGGAGGCTTTGACATCGTAGAGGAGTTCCCTTCTTCTCAAATAGAGGACAGAGTGGCTCATGGCGACGAAGTATGCCAACGCTGTCACCCAGGCCACCGGGATATGAAAATAGAATAAGCGGGAAACCTCCCCTAACTGATTCTGAGGCGGCTCCATTGACCAGGCCGCGATGATCACCGCGCTCATTAAGAGGAGTAAAAAAAATTTCCAGAAGTCGGGCATAAATCATTCGCTCCAGACGAAATCGAAGAGCATGAGCGAGGCCACAAGCATCACCACCAGATAGGAGAGGAGTACTTTCAGTTCCGAAAATCCGCTCATGAAGGCCTCGCCCTTGAAGGAGAGCTCCGTCCCTTGAATGGCGGTGACCAGAAGCGGCAGGAGTATTGGAAAGGACAAAGCCGCAAACAGCGCTCCCTTGACCGCGGCCTTGGAGACCATGGCCGCAATCAGAGTCGTGGCAGCCGCCAATCCCAGGCTGGCTAATATAAGCACCGCAAAAAACAAAAGCAAGTTGGCGCCTCCGACATTGGAGAGCAGAAAGAAGAGGGGGACAATCACAACCTCCAGGGCGAGCAAAAGGGCGATGTTGAAAGTCAATTTCCCCAGATAGATGCTGCTGGCGGAGGCCACTAACTTCAGGGTGCTAGCGGTTTTGGTCTCCTCCTCCTTGATGAAGGTCTGTGCCAGTCCGGACAGGGCCGAGAAGAAAATCACAATCCAGAATAAAGCGGCCAGGAGGTTTTCTCCGAGGCCGAACTGCCCCACTGCGAAGCTCACCGCCACCAGGGTGGTGACCGCAAACATCAAAAGGGCGTTTAGGGCGTAGCGATTCCGCAGTTCGGATTTGAGATCCTTGCTGAAGATACACCAGCCCTTATAGACCAAGCTGGAGGACTTTTTCTCCATAATCTAGCTCAGAGCTTTCGTTGGTGGCTAAGACCACAATGCCGTCCCTCTTCTGGGATCTGATTATCTCGTCAACCAGCCGCACTCCCTCCTCGTCCAGATTCGCAGTCGGCTCGTCTAAGAGCAGAAACTTCGGCTCTTTGAGCAGGGCACAGAAATATTTCAACCTCTGTTTCATCCCCGAAGAGAAGGAGCCGACCAGGTCGTTGCCTCTCTCGGTTAGGCCGAATTCAGAAAGCCTCTGCACCAGCTCCTCTTCACTGAAATGACAATCCTGGATTCGAGAGAGGAAGTGGAGGTTTTCCAGTGCCGTGAGCTCGTCGTATAAAGCCAAGTCCGCTGAGACCAGACTTAGGTTCCCTTTGAGTTTCTCACGTTCCAAGATCGAGTCTTCCAGAAAATACTGCACAGATCCCTCACCGGGGCGGAGAAGCCCCGCCATTATGCGCAAAAGGGTGGTCTTGCCGGAACCGTTGGGGCCGGTGATGACCAGGCATTCCCCCTCATTGATCTGTTGGCTGATATTTGAGAGGACCCTTCTTCCGTCGAAGGATTTCGAAAGTCCCGAGATTTTTATCTGAGCATTGGACATGGGTCAAAAGGGAGGGATATTTCCCACTAAATGCAAAATTTTCCCGAATATAAAGAGCCCCGCTGACTATGTCAAGTTGCGGAGTGTGACCCGTAAACAGCAAAGAGTAGACAGCAAACAGCATACAGGAAACAGGGAACAGGAAACAGGGAAGAGAAAAAGGGAATCGGAACGACAACTGGTGGGAGAATGCGAAGGGTTGCAAACTCTCAATTGCAGCCGAGTGTTGACATACAAAATAATTCTCTTTCTCGGAGATAATCGTTTATATTCTGTGTAGTTGATATTTGAAGAGCATTCCTTAAAGAGAGGTGAGCAGATGAGAACGGATCTGAGATCAAGCCACCTTTTTCACTTGGGGGCGCTGTTGGTACTGGTTTTTCTCCTTTCCGGTCAGAGCCTTGCCGGTGATCAGCACCTGGTCAGGATTCCGCTGACAACTCCGGAGGCAGTCTCCTTTGTAGAGCAATTCGACTTAGAATCGGTGTTGGAGTTCGAAGGGGAGATCGGAGATTATCTGGTCAATTCAGAAGAGCTAGGGGCTATCAGGCTGTCGGATATCAACTATAAATATCTGTCGGAGTTTGTTGAGCCTCCGACGGTGACACAGCTTGACCCCGAATATCACACCTACGCTGAGGTTGTAGAAGCTCTTCATCAATACCAGATAGACTATCCTCACCTGGTCAAGTTGGACAGTCTGGGCAGCTCCTTCGAGGAGGGGAGAACCGTCTGGGGCCTCAAGATCTCCGATAACCCCACACTTCAGGAAGATGAGCCGCAAGTCCTCCTGGATGGTAATCATCACGCCTGCGAGCTCATGGGGACGGAGATCTGCATGCGTATGACAAACGAGCTTCTTCAAGGTTATGGCGTCGATTCCACAGTTACGTTTTGGATTGATAATATGGAGATCTTCATCGTTCCGATAGTCAATCCTGACGGTCATCTGGTCGTCGAGAACGGCATCAGCTACTACTGGCGGAAAAACACCAGAGACACCAACGGTAACCGCATCCTCTACGAATACGGATGTAACGATTGGTGGACCTGCCCCACCGACGGGGTGGATCTTAATCGTAACTACGAGCACAACTGGGAATACGGCAACTCCGACCCCTGGGCTCACGATTATCGGGGGGAGTATCCTTACTCCGAGGGTGAAATTGAGGGGATGAGGAATCTGTCCGCCCAGGAGCATTTCCTTATCGCCTTCACTTATCACAGCTACGGAGAGATTGTCCTTTACCCGTGGGCGGAGTGGCCTTACACTCCCGATGACGATGTCTATACCCGGCTCGCACTTGAGCTGGCCTCTGAGATTACCAGTTACGGGGGGAGTGGAACCTACGATTGTGGACGGGAACACTGCGAGCGGGGGATGGCCGCCAATTATCAGTATGCCATAAACCGCACCTATTGCTTCACGATTGAAACCCTCCCTTACCCACATTTCATTATACCGGGAGACGAGATCGAGGGGGTCTATGAGGACAACAAACCGGGCATTTTGTGGGCTTTCGAAAAAGCCTGTCACGGCCCCGGAATCACGGTGCACGCCGTAGACAGCATAAGCGGCGAAGCAGTCGTCGCCGAAATCACCATCGAGGGTCGACCGGAGCAATCCGGGGTCAACCTCCGAAAAAGCGAATCCGCTTACGGCAGGTTTGATATCCTGCTCTTGGAGGGGAACTACACCTTACATTTCCGCGCCAACGGTTACGAACCTCAGACCGTCTCTGGAGTGGAGGTCGCAAGCTACGGCTGGACGCCTTTGGAGGTGGAGTTGGTACCTCTCTATCACAGCGTTGGCGAGGTGCCTCACGCAGATGTTCCTTTCCGTGCTCGTATTGGCCCCAATCCCTTCAACAGCGCCACCAGCCTGAGCCTGGAGCTGCCGGTCGGAAGTTCTGTCGCCCTGGAGGTTTTCAATATCAAGGGACAGCGAGTTGCCAAAGCCTTCGAGGGAAGACTACCCGCCGGCACTCAGGAGCTGGTGCTTGCGCTTCCGGACCAACCTTCCGGAGTCTACTTCTATAGAATGGAGGTGAACGGTAACTGCTCCATCGGGAAGATGGTCTTGTTGAAATAGTAGAGGAGTTGACTTCAGACTGATTATACACCTCCGACAATTCTCCGCGAGGTTTGACAACGTCCCTCGCGGTTCTGTATTATTGAAACATGGTGAATCAATACAAACGTCTGGACGTCTTTCGCTGTCGCCATCTCTCCCATCGGGATTTTGAGAATCGGGTCTCAGTGTATCATGTCCTCAGAGAAAAGAAATGCCATCCGGAGGGGTGTATGCAGTTCCTCTGGAGATGCCAGATCCTGAACAAGGGTGGCTCTTGCCCTAAAGGATACAGGCACGTCGGGAGGAACTGTTTCAACTGCAAATCCTACTTCGAGGAGAAAGTTCAGTGCCGACCGGAGGTGATTTTGGCGCCGGAAGATGAAAAGGAGTTCTGGGAATTGTATCGAGACTTTGAAGACTGGCTGAACAGCAATCGAAACCGTCAGGTGGAATTCTCCGGGACCGTGTGCTCGGTGAAGCCTCACTTCCAGAAGTTAGTCTCTTCAAGGGAGAACAGCTTTCGGCTTTTAGGTTTCCTTCTCGGATTGAAAGAGGGATTCATCGGAAGAACCCGGCTCGACGACCATCTTTATGTGAACATATCCCTGCGGTTTCAGGAGAGACATCGTTTTGCGGGCGGTGATGAGCTTGAGGGCGTAGCAATACTGACTGAGGACCGAGGTCGGTTAATCCTGGCTAGACCCCGTCAGATCGAATTCGATTCCAGATCCGGAGCTGAAAGCTTGAGCCCTCAGCAGGCGCTGGTCGCTTTCAAGACCGGAAAGGAATTAGGTTCCCAGCCGGAGGAATGCCTCTCCTGTCGCTGGGGAGTTTTAGTGGACAAGGTTCAGAAAGAAAGAATACAACTCACGAAGCGCAGGACTCTCTTTTGCCTGCGGGGAGTTGCCAATCCGGAGGAATGCCCCTTCCTTTTGGCGACAAAACTGGAATCCTCGGGCTGTATTCTCTCGGAGAAGATAGAATCGAAGATTTTGTCGCACAGTCTGTAAATGGCACGAAGCCACAGTGGCACAGGCCGCTGGGCTACCCTTCCGGGTAGTGAATAGCGAACAGTAAATGGCGAATAGTGCCGCCCCAACCCCTATCTCCAGCTTGCTGTCCCCTGCTTTCTGGCTTATCGTTGCCGGAATCCTCTTCTCAACCTCTGGCGCAAACCTAAACCTCGTCTGAAGGGGCGTTGCCCTCGTGGTGGTAGGTGGCCCCTTCTGACGAAGATCCGCTTAGCTACCTCCTGATCCAAAGCCAATTCGGCCTCTCCTACTCGAACAACAGGTGAGGGGTCCGTCTGCCGGACTTTCACCATAGCGCCGGGCACGATCCCCAAACCTGCCAGTCGCTCTAACCGACCCCGAGATTGAGAGGCAATGAATACGACCTGGCCTACCTCTTGGGACTTTAGTCTGGTGAGAGGCAGAGTCAGCGGTCTGACCTCGGTCTCAAATCGCCGACAGCACTCCCCGGGCGGGATCCTCTTCCCGTGTGGACAGGTGCGGGGATGTCCCAGAAACGTGCACACGCTCTCGGTCACCGAGGCATCCAGGATATGCTCGAAACTGCAGGCAGTGGTTTCAATGCTCTTGTCAGCTAACTCGAACAGCTCATAAAAGAGCCGCTCGGCCAGGCGATGCCGGCGGACAATCTCTCTGGCGATAGCCTCTCCCTTCGGAGTAAGGGAAACGTCCTTGCCATCCAGGGCGATCAGGTTCTCCTTTTCCATCTCCTCCAAACGCCCCTCTTCCTCTTTGACCTGCGGGTATTTGAGAAGAGCTTCCTTGCTGTGCTCCCCCTCCTCCTTCATCTTCCAAAGCGATTCCAGGATTTCATCGATCTGGTTTCGTCTCGAATTCGTCTTTACCATTTCTTTGTCCAGGGATTTCGTTGTAGCCCCCGACTCTGAGCTTCCAGGGATGAGGCGACCTCGAAACTTGTTTTCAGAGTAAACCTCTTAGCTGTGACTCGGATTGGAAACATTTGTTTTAGGCGCTTTGGTCAAGCATCGGGCTTCTCTAGATTCGGTTTGGGAGGAAGGTCCTAAAAGCTGAGTTGATTCCTGAAGTGGTCTTATCTTGAGGTTAGGGTTCTGGGTAAACCGTGTAGCTAGTACGGCCTGATGAACTTATCGTACACGTATTTGGCTTTGGAGGCGAGACTCTGCAAAAAGTAGCGATCGAAGCCGTAGACAAAAGAGGGATCAAAGTAGCAGTTGATGGTGCACCCTTCGCAGAAAGGCAAGCTTCCCTCCTTTTGCCTGAACTCTTTAACCTCCTCGGAGTGGTATGCCTCGTACAGGTCTCCGTTGATTTCGACTTTTTTAACCTGGTGATGAAAACAGGGGAGAAGGAGCTCTCCCTGGGGAGAGACCGCCACCGTTGAGGTCATCGCCCGGCAGCGAGGTCTGGAGGGGAGATTGCCACCCCTCTGAATCAGAGTGAGAAAAGCATGATTTGTGTAGACATAAGGTCTTTTGCCGTAGTCTCTCAGATACTGCAGGTGGGTGGGCTTGAAGCCGTTATTGCCGAAATAGGAAAACTCCGGGCTGACAATCAGCACCAGTTTCTCTCGGTAGGCTAAGCGAGAAAGCCCCTCCAGAGCTTGGATATTATCGCCGTTGACGGTGAAAAGCAGATCCGGACGTTCGCCTAGCTCCCTCGCAATCTCCAGACTCTCCCGGAAACGGTGGAAACTCTTCACCCCCCTTATGCGGTCGTGTTCTTCGGGATGGTCGGAGTCCACTGACAAGTGCAAGAAATCGACCAGACCTTTAAGTCTCTCCGCATATTCGGGGTAGAGGATGCAATTGGTGGTCACCGAGGTGTAAAGGGACATGTTTTTGGCGTGCTCTAAAAGCGCCACCAACTGCGGGTATAAAAGCGGCTCCCCGCCGGTCAAATCGACGAACTTCACCCCTAACCTCTTGGCATCGGTGACAATGTTCTTGGCCTGGTAGAGGGGGAGCTGGCTGCTGTTCTCGCCATCGTCCGAATGCTGCCAGATGTCACAGAAGCTGCACCTGGCGTTGCAGCGGTAGGTGACGAAAAAGTGAAGAAGGATCGGTCCCCGCATCATCTCACCTCATCTTTCGAGAACAGGTAACCCCAATAGGGTTCCAGAGCCCGCCACACCTCCTTTACGGAGGTAAACGAACTGGTGGCGAAGTATTGGTACCAGCCGCATCTTTTATTGCAACCCGACATCAGTCTCCGACATTCGGTGGCCTCCTCCGTTAAAAGATACTGCTTCAAAGGCACCTTTGTCAAATCCGGTCCCTTTCCATTTAGATTCTTGCAGGGGTAGAAAAGTTTACCGTCGGTGTCCACTATTATTGAGGAGGTGGTGCAGCCGTGTTCCCAGGAGAGCTTCTCGTAGTAGCTCCGTGGTGATATGACCGTCTTGGGGAATCTTCTTTTAAGCTCCAGACAGATCCTCTGGAAGCTCTCGAGCTCGGGGAAGAGATCTTCAGCCCCCTCCATCGGGACCGCCGGCATCACCAGGATTTTGGCTCCGGCCTGAAAACACCTCTTTACTTTCCACTGCAAAGCCTCTAGGTCGCTATCGGTGACCACCGTCTGGACGCAGAGGTTTTTGTTCCATCTCTTGAACTGTTCCAACTGGTCGAAGAGCTCTAAGTTCCGGTGTCCCTCGTCTATGGAGATGTGCAGAAAGTCTATGTATGGGGCATACCTCTCCATGGGGTAATCCTGGAGGTTCTTCTCGCTGGTGGTGAGGAGGAGATAGAAGGGCTGAGTGCGTGCGAATCTCAGCAGTTCCTCCAGATCCTCCCGCAACAGCGGTTCGCCTCCCTCGAAGCTGACTAGGATGACCGAGGAGCGGCCCAGATTCTCAAGCAGCTTGAAGAATTCCTCGGTGGAGACCTCCCGGGTCTTTTCCCTCCAGACATTGCAGAAACTGCACCTGAAATGACAGCGGTTGGTGAGCTTCAGGGAGGCATAGAATGGATAAACGGCCTCCCCCTTAAAGAAGTTGGAGCCAATAGCGGAGGCCACCCGGAGGTATTTTCTCAAGCCCAAGAATCTCATGGCATTTCAGCCTAATTAAAAACACCTGCAGGGTCAAAAGTCAAGAGCTTATTGGGAAGAAGCCTCCGAGGTGCCTCGCTTGGTCGGACTTCCATAGCACAGGGAGTGGGAAACAGTAGATAGTAGGTAGTAGGTAGGGAATTTCAAGGGACCAGCATCGAGCCGCACCGAGAAGGAGGTGCGTATCATGAAACCCTGCGGCAAGAATGCCCCGGCTATTCGCGGGTGATTGTTTCACTCGAACGATTAAGTTTATCACCATTCACTATGCACTATCGTTTGAGGCGCGAGCAAAAAACCTCTTGCATCGACAATTTCTATACGGTATTTTTCAAAATCAATTTTGCGACGAGCACGCTTTCGTCTGTAAGAGAGACTTGATTTAGAGGTTCGAAGCTATGAGGGTACTGGTAGTTGGAGGCGGAGGCAGGGAGCATGCTTTGGTCTGGAAGCTATCTCAATCGAAGCTGGTCAAGAAGATCTATGCTGCCCCGGGAAATGCCGGCATCGCGGAGCTAGCGGAGTGCGCCGATATTGCCGCCCACGACCTGAAAGGATTGGCCGATTTCGCCCAGACAAACGGAGTCGACTTGACCGTCGTGGGGCCGGAACTCCCCCTGACTCTGGGGATAGTAGACGAGTTCGAGGAGCGGGGTTTGAGAATCTTCGGACCCTCCAAGTCCGCCGCTCAAATAGAGGGAAGCAAGGTCTTCGCCAAGGAGTTCATGAAGCGCTATCATGTCCCCACCGCCAGCTTCCGGATCTTCGACTCCAGGGAGGAAGCCCTCCAGTTCGCCCGCGCCGCCGATGTTCCCATCGTCATAAAGGCCGATGGTCTTGCGGCCGGCAAGGGGGCGGTTATCCCCGAAAGCAGCGAGGAGGCCGAGAGGGTGATTGACGATATGATGCTCAGAAAGGTCTTTCAAGAGGCCGGCTCCAAGATAGTGATCGAGCACTTCCTGGAGGGGGAAGAGCTAACGGTAATGGCTCTCACCGACGGTGAGCATGTCTTCCCGATGCTCTCCTCTCAGGACCACAAAAAGATCTACGACGGGGACAAAGGCCCCAACACCGGTGGGATGGGAGCCTACGCCCCCACCAGGGTGGTGTCGGAGGGGTTGATGGAGACCATAAGGCAGGAGATTCTGGAGCCGGTGATCGAAGGGTTGAACCAGGAGG
>LIZU01000023.1 GCA_001302725.1 candidate division Zixibacteria bacterium DG_27 | reverse complement strand
AGGCGGTTCACCACCGCAGGATCTTGAGCCAATACAGCGTTAGTTTCTTGGATCAGATGATGGGGGTGGCGACGGCCTCTACCGTCATCGCATACTGTTTCTACACCCTCTCTCCGGAGGTGAAAGAGAAATTCGGGGGGGCCAGTCTGGAGCTGACCATCCCCTTCGTCCTCTATGGGATTTTCCGCTATCAGTATCTGATCTACCAGAAGGACTCCGGTGGGAACCCCACCAAGTCCCTGCTGAGCGATCTCCCGATTCTGATAAACATCTTTTTGTGGTTAGCGGCATTTGTAGCTCTGGTGCTTTTGAGGTAAAGGATGCCGAATGTGAAGGTTGCGGTCCTGAAAACCTCTCCGGAGACTGTCCTCGAAGATTACAAGAGATTGGCAGAGCTGGCGGAGATGGGCAAATATCTCCAGAGGGGGAAAACGACCATCCTCAAGGACAATATCTCCTGGCACCTCCTTTATCCTTCCGCAAATAGCACCCCCTGGCAACTTGAGGGGACAATCCTGGCTCTGAAGGATAACGGGTACGACGACCTCGTCGACGTCCACAATGACACCGTGGTCACCAATCCCCACAAGGGCGAGAAGTTCAACAAGTACGATCTCGTTTACAAGAGATACAACATACCCGTCCGCTTCAACTGCGTCACCGGTGACTTAAGCTGGATTCCCTACGAGCCGAAGGGAGAGATGCTGGTTCTGAATAAGATCTATGGGAACCACATAAGAATCCCGGAGTTCTTCATCGGCAAAAACATCGTTCACCTGCCGACGGTGAAGACCCACATTTACACCACCACTACCGGCAGTATGAAAAACGCCTTCGGGGGACTCTTAAACACCAGAAGACACTACACCCATTCGGTTATCCACCAAACCTTAGTCGACCTTCTGACCATCCAGAAGGAGATCCACACCGGGATCTTCACCTTCATGGACGGCACCACCGCCGGCAGCGGTCCCGGACCCAGAACCATGATCCCCCACGAGAAGGATGTCATCTTGGCCTCCGGAGACCCCGTCGCAATCGATGCCATCGCCGCTAAAATGATGGGCTTTGATCCCCTGAGCCTACCATACATAAGGATCGCGCACGAAAGGGGATTAGGGGTCGGCGATCCCCGGGAGATTGAAGTCGTGGGCGAGGAGGTCTCCAAAGTGAACTGGGGCTTCACCGTCGGAGACAACTTAGCCAGCAAGTTCGGAGACCTTTTCTGGTTCTCTCCCTTGAAGGTTTTTCAGAGGCTTTTGTTTCACACTCCTGTGGTCTATCTTTTCGTTTTCGCCTCCGCTTTCTATCACGATTATCTGTGGTATCCTCTCAAAGGTAGCAAAGTTGTCGAGAGATGGAAAAAAGAGAGCAAATGGGGGAGGCTATTTGAGAGCTACGGATGATCTCGATGTTGGAGAGGGTAAAGCAGGCTCGTGAGCAAGCGCTTTGAGGAGAGTCTAAGCGAAAACTATCAGGCCCGCCAGCAGTTTTTCCTCCAGGAAACGGAAAACAAGTGGAAAGACCTTTTAGCAGACTTGAATAGTATTCGGAATCTGTTCAGCGAAACCGTTGAGATAAGTAACGATCTGTCAAGAACGGCTGACGGGAACGAGGGCAGGTTTCTGAAGGCCTATTTGTACTTGGCTACCAAAACGCTAAACCTGGCTGAGTCGGCAATGCACCTGGCCAAGCGAGGGTTGGTCTTAGCGGCTCTAATCATAGTACGCACCATGCATTATGACAATTTAACGATGAGGTATCTGTCCCACAGGCGCGACCTTATGGACCTGTGGCTCCGTGAGCAGGACAAAACGGGGCTGGCAGATAAGCCGTCCAGTGAGTTCCTTGAAAAGTTCAGCGAAAACAGGATGGCTGGCCTGCTAGCAGAGCAGGGCGAGAGCGTCGGTCACAACCAGATTCATGGAACGATCAGTAAACTCGTTCACGCTAATCCTCTGGGGGTAGTATTGGTGTCGAAGTATGACCTCCTCCGAATGAATCCATTTGACTTCACCGAAATGTTCATCGGAGTAGTACAGGCAATTGACTTCCATATGTTAGAGCTGATGGCCTTGTTTTTGAAGGAACTGGAGCAGTTAGAGGTGGGGAAAGAATCTCTGCCTCAACAAGTCAAGCAGTATCACGACAAGGTCATTGCCTACAAGGCACTGTTTGAGGCCAATGACCAAGAGAGGGAAAAGTTGCGGCACGCGGGATGCGATGTTTAATTCAGTGTCGGCTGGGAATATCCGTCGTCACAGGACTTGTGTAAGATAAGAGCTATGCTGATAGGAGCGGACGAAAGGTCATTGCATAAGCAACAGCTGACGGCAGCGGTCGAGAATCTCAGGCAGCAGCTAATTGAAATGGGGACGGATGGTGGTCTCCGAGAAAGCGTGACCCTGAGGAGAGGACAACTTGGTTGGGATAGGTCTAAGAGGACCTTGATTCCGGTTGAGAATGTGACCTCATTCGTTGAATAGAGATTATAACCAGACTAATAGAGGAGCAGAAATTGACCTTAATTATAATGATGTTCGGGGCCATCGCTCTGAATGTGTGCGGCCACAGTTTCTTAAAGGCGGGAATGAACCGCATCGGGGCGATTGATCCCTCCCAGATCATTACCAACTTCACGCATGTTATCCTTTCGCCGTTCATAATCCTGGGTCTGGCCTCATACGTTGCCAGCGTTGCCCTTTACATTGTTGTGCTGTCCCGAACGGACCTGTCGTATGCGTATCCGCTCCTGATGAGCATCGGATATGTTTTGATCGTGCTGGTCTCTTTCTTGATATTCAGAGAGCCCTTCTCCGCCTACAAATGGGTGGGGATACTGTTGATATTGGTCGGAGTGATCCTGGTCGGGAAGTAGCTCAGGCTGAGACAACTCAGGTTGAGACAACCTGAGCTACGAGGGTTCTACATAGAGGTGTACTCGCTCTTGCCCACGGCGGCTTGAGCCGCGGCCAAACGTGCAATCGGCACCCGGAAGGGACTGCAGGAGACGTAGTCCAGGCCCAGTTGGTGGCACAGATGTATCGAGGCAGGGTCTCCGGCATGCTCACCGCATATCCCGATTTTCAAATGCGGCTTGACGGAGCGAGCCTTCTGCACGGCTATTCTCATCAGTTGGCCGACACCGGGAAGATCGATGCTGGTATAAGGGTCTTTGGTCAAGATCCCTTTATCCAGATAGTAGTTGAGGAACTTGCCACAGTCATCTCTGGAGAAACCGAAGACCATCTGAGTGAGGTCGTTGGTGCCGAAGGAGAAGAAGTCAGCTTCGAGGGCGATCTCGTCGGCGGTCAGAGCTCCCCTGGGGATCTCAATCATCGTCCCCACTAGATATTCGACTTGGATCCTCTGCTCCTGCATCACCTCTTCGGCCACCCGGCTGACGATCTCCTTTTGATGTCTGAATTCATTGACGTGTCCAACCAGTGGGATCATAATCTCCGGCATGACCGGCTTGCCGGTCTTAGCGACTCCACAGGCGGCCTCCATGATGGCGCGCGCCTGCATCTCGGTTATCTCCGGATACATTATCCCCACTCGGCAACCTCTCTGCCCCAGCATGGGATTGAATTCGTGCAATTCCTTCACCCGATTGAAGAGTGCTCCCTTGGCCTCGATCTCCTCGAAGCTCTCCTTTTTTGCCCTCAGGATGGCGATCTCCACCATCAGGTCATCTAAGTTGGGGAGAAATTCGTGCAGCGGGGGATCGATGGTTCTGATGGTGACCGGGTAACCCCGCATCTCCTCGAACAGCTCAATGAAATCCCTCTTCTGCAGGGGGAGGAGTTTCTGGAGGGCCTCGGCTCTTTTCTGCTCATCCTCCGCCAATATCATCTCTTGGACAATGGGGAGACGCTCCTCGGCGAAGAACATATGTTCGGTTCGGCACAGTCCAATCCCCTCCGCTCCAAATCTTCTTGCGATGATGGCATCTCTGCCCATGTCGGCGTTGGTGCGGACCTTGAGTTTTGCAAACTCATCCGCCCAGGTGATGAACTCCCCGAACTCGCCGGTGAGCTCCGGCTCAATGGTTGGTACCTCTCCCAACATCACCTCTCCGGTGGAGCCGTTGAGGGTAACGATATCCCCCTCTCTGACAACGTGATCCTTGACTATGAAATGCTTCTGGTGCTCGAAGACTTTTATAGCTTCACAGCCGGCGACACAGGATTTCCCCATACCCCTTGCCACCACCGCGGCGTGGGAGGTCATTCCCCCCCGGGAGGTGAGGATTCCCGAAGCGACGTTGATTCCCTCGATATCGTCGGGATTGGTCTCCTTTCTGACGAGAATGACGGTCTCGCCGTCTTGAGCGTAGCGAACGGCATCATCGGCGGTGAAAACCACCATGCCGGAGGCCGCTCCCGGAGAGGCCGCCAGGCCCTTTGCCACCACCGCAACCGAGGCGGAAGGGTCAATCCTGCGGTGCAAGAGTTGATTAAGCTGTTCTGGCTCCACACGGGAGAGGGCTTCCTTTCTGGAGATCAACCTCTCCTTGGCCATCTCGACGGCAATCCTGACGGCGGCATGGGCGGTCCTTTTGCCGGTGCGGGTCTGAAGCATGTAGAGCTTGTCCTGCTGGATGGTGAATTCGTAATCCTGAACATCGCGGTAGTGCTTCTCCAGCTTCTCGGCGATCCTTTTGAGTTTTCTGTAAACCCTGGGCATCTCCTTTTCCAGCTCGGAGATGTGCTTCGGAGTTCTCACTCCAGAAACGACGTCCTCCCCCTGGGCGTTGGTCAGATACTCCCCGTAGAACTCCCTTGCTCCGGTGGAAGGGTTGCGGGTGAAGCCCACCCCGGTGGCGGAGTCCTCCCCCATATTTCCAAAGACCATGGCCTGGACATTGACCGCAGTTCCCAAGTCCCCGGGAATGCCGTGCATCCTGCGGTAGCTGATGGCGCGGGGATTATTCCAGGATTTGAAGACGGCATCTCTGGCCAGGCGGAGCTGCTCTCTGGGGTCGCCGGGGAAATACTCCCCGGTCTTTCTCTTGATTAGCTCCTTGAACTTGGCAATTATGTTCTTTAAATCCTCCACCGACAAAGCGGCGTCGAGCTTGATCCGTTCTCTTTCTTTCCTCTTGGAGATCACCTTCTCGAAGGCCTCCTTGTCCACTCCCATGACGACGCTGCCGAACATCTGAATCAGGCGGCGATAACTATCGTAGGCGAAACGCTCGTCTTTGGTTTTCTCCATCAGGCCCTTGAGGGTCTCCTCGTTGAGCCCCAGGTTCAAGACCGTATCCATCATCCCGGGCATGGAGAATTTGGAGCCACTGCGGACCGACAAGAGAAGGGGGTTTGTAGGATCGCCGAACTTCGTTCCGGTTATCCTCTCCATTCTCGAGAGGTATTGGAACATCTCCTGGTCGATAGCTTTCGGCAACTGCAGGTTGTTCTTATAGAAAAGGCTGCAGACTTCGGTGGTAATTGTGAATCCGGGCGGGACCGGCACTCCAGCGTTAGTCATCTCCGCCAAACCGGCCCCCTTTCCACCGAGGAGGTCGTTTAACTCCCCTCTGCCATCGGCTTTCCCGCCTCCGAAGAAATAGACCGATTTCTTCTTGGGGGGAGCTTTCGCCTTCTTTACTTTGGCCAATTTGACCTTGCTGGTCTGCTTCTTCTTGGCTTTCTTGGCGCTCTTTTTCCTTGGGGTCTCACTGGTGCGCTTCTTTTTTCTAGTAACCATACACGGCCTCCGGCACGTTCCCGGACTCTACTTGTAATCTCTTGTGTAGCAAACGATTATTTGAACTGTTCGTTCCCACATACTATCGGTATTTTTCTCGAGTAATAAACAGAATAGAATCGGAAAAGCAAGGAGAAATTTAATCAACAGCCGCACCGTTCCGCCGGCTTGAGGAATCCGCAAGACCACCGAGGGGCCCAACCCAGAACGTCTGCGGTCGATCTTGGCACTCCGCCCACTTGCGCCCAGGGAGCTCTTGACATTTCGCTTGAGCCTGAATATTTTGTCCGGAGCGAACAGAGGTAAAACCTAGTTTCGGGTAGAGAGTGTCAAGATGGATCCCTGGGAAGTGGGAGGAAAAATGCAGAACTTTCCTGATTGTCAGAAGTGTTCGGTGGGGGTACTTTTGCCTCTTTCCGATTACGGTCGAGACGGGGCTTCGATTCTGTATAAGGCCTGGGTCTGCTCAAACCCCAATTGCGGTTTTTCTATCAGGATCGATAACGGAGAGATCTCTTTCGGGAGGAGTATCGGGCACTCTGAGAAATGAGATCAATTCACCAGCCGGGTGTCCACCACAGCGAATCCGGCTGGCTCTCCTGTGACCACAAGCTCGAGCTCCTAGGTTCTAAGATAGGGATGATTTAAGCTAATTGATGACTTCGGGATGTGGGCGAAGATATTTGACAATTTGGGACTGAAGTTCGGAGCGCTAATCTTGGCGCTCCTTCTCTGGTTCTACACCGCCACCGAGAAGCAGTACGAGTGGAACTTCAGGGTGCCGGTCGCCCCGGAGGATGTTTTCGTCAGGCCGACCTGTCGCTTGGACGACTCCCCTCTTCCGGAGGTGGAGGTGCGGGTTCAAGCCAAGGGGAAGAGACTTTATCAACTGATGTTCTCCGAGCCTTTGAGAATCTGCATAGACGCAACCGCATACCGCCCCGGAGAGCTGGATTACTCCCTGACCCCCTCCAATGTGGTCCTCCCCAGAGAGCAGATGGCGACCGTCCTGGAGATTGTTGGCCCCAAGTTCCTGCGATTGAAGATTCTCCCTCGGGAGGTCGATTCCCTCTCCGGTGATACAGGTCCGTAGGAGATGCTGATTCTGGGGATTGAGACCTCCTGCGATGAGACCGCCGCTGCCGTTGTCGCGGACGGCAGAACCATCCTTTCCCAGGTAACACTATCCCAAGACCTTCACAAACTTTACGGCGGGGTGGTACCTGAGCTTGCCAGCCGTGAGCACACCAGGACCTTGGTGCCGGTGGTGAGGGAAGCGATAGCTCAGGCGGAGATCACCTACGACGATGTGGAGGGGATCGCGGTAACCAACGGCCCCGGGCTGGTGGGCGCCTTACTGGTCGGTCTCTCTTTCGCAAAGGCCTTGTCATATTCTCTGAATAAACCCCTGGTGGGCATAAACCACCTAGAGGCTCACATCTTCTCGGTTCTTCTGGAGCACCCGGAGCTTGTGCCCCCCTTCCTCTGTCTGATAATCTCCGGAGGTCACTCCAATCTATACTCCGTCGAGTCCCTGGGCCGGTATCGCTCGGTGGGGTCGACCAGAGACGATGCCGCCGGGGAGGCCTTCGACAAGGTGGCGAAGCTTCTGGGCCTGGGTTATCCCGGAGGGCCGGCAATCGACCTGATCGCGAAATCAGGGGACCGTGGTTTCATAAAATTCCCCAAGGCCAAGATGAAAAGCGGCGGCTACGATTTCTCGTTTTCAGGTCTGAAAACCGCGGTGGCGATCTACGTCTCCAAACTGGAAGAGAAGGAGCTGGAAGGGAGGCGGGCCGACATCGCCGCCTCTTTTCAGGAGGCGGTGGGGGGGGCTCTGCTGGACAACACCATCGCTGCCGCCGAGGAGCATCGCATGGCGAGAATCGCAGTCTGCGGCGGGGTCGCAAGCAACTCCAGATTGCGGGAGAGACTGAAAGCGTTTTCCGAAACCCATGGCCTTGAGGTCTTCTATCCCTCTTTGGAGCTCTGCACCGACAACGCCGCCATGGTGGCCGCCGCCGGGAATTTCAGACTGGAGAATTTCCCCCCGGATGATTTAGAGCTGGATGCTTTCCCTTATCTGGAGCTGGGTGTCTAATCTTCAAAGTTCAAACAGAACCCGAAGTTCACTCTCCGCAGCGCTAATGAACTTATTTGCCCAGGGGAGTTTTAAGGATTTCCTTGTTCTCGGCGGGAAGCGGGACCCAGAGAGGCTCTTTTGCCAGGAACGATTCAGCTTGCGAGCAGGGCAACTATGCCTGGGGCCTCTCTACGATTTTGAATCTCTTTTCACCTTCTGCCTGGGGGTCGGCGTATATGATCAGCCTTCCCCCGGGTTTGAGCAGGGGGAGCGCTATCTCTTCAACCTTTTCGGGTTTTGCCACGGCCCGAGCAGTAACGAAGTCGTAGTAACCACAGTAGATCTCCTCCTTGGAGAGCTCTTCAGCTCTTTTGGAGATGACCGGCACCACCTCCAGTCCCAATTCCTCCAGCACCTGTTGCAGGAAGCGACACTTCTTCTTAGTCGGCTCCACCAGGTCTACTTTCAGATCTGGCTGGGCAATCTTTATCGGTATACCCGGCAAGCCTCCGCCGGAGCCGAGATCCAAAAGCCTGGATCCTTCCGGAAAGGATAGGACCTCGAAAATGGTGAGGCTGTCTAAGAGGTGCCTCTCGATGATGCGCTCCTCGTCTTTTCTGGAGATGAGATTTATCCTTTTGTTCCAGGCCAGAAGCTGTTGGTGATACGAGCACAACTTGTCCAAGCTGACTCCATTTAGGTGCAAGCCCAGCTTCTGGAGTCCGGTTTCGAGAGCGATTTTCTTTTCTTTGGGTATCATGAAACCGTTAACCTGTTTGGAGACCCAATTGTAGCGAGCCCTGGTCGCAGCATCTCCAGTATTGGTGGTATAGGCGAATTGCACCGGGCGCCTCCATGGAGAATTCACCTCCCCGATAGGGGTCGTCATCATAAGGGAAGAAATCGTTAACAAGAGAGTAATCAACAGGATGTTTCTTCTTCATCTTGTGCCTCAAAAGACCAAAATGCGATCATTCCATCTCTTTGAAGGCTCTGATTATCTCATATTCAGAGGTGGCTTCCAGAAGCCTCTGGCGGAAGTGCTCGAAGTGCAGAAGTTCCGCAAGGGATTTAAAGACCCGCAGGTAGAGCTGGTCGTCATAAGGGGGGGCCGCCATTACGAAGAAGAGGTGTGCCAAACCTCCATCCGGAGAGCCAAACTCATAGCCCTCTTTCGAACGAGCAAATCCCACCACGAAATCCGATACCTGCATGGTTCTGACGTGGGGGAGGGCAATCCCGTATCCGATGCCGGTGCTGGCCTTTTTCTCTCGATTATGGAGGTCGGCAAAAAGCCTTTTTCGGTTTTTCACCTTTCCAGATTTCTCCAATAGCTCCACCAGCTCCCACAGGAGCTTCTCTTTAGTGAGGCGCGCCCACTTCTCGGGGTTGAGAGGTTCTTCGGGGTCTATATGAACCTCCGTCTCCAGTTGCAGCTTTATCAGGTCTGTGTTTAGAAAGCGAGAGATATTCACTTCTTATTTTTACGACCTTGTTCAAAAAGGTTTTGGTCTCAAAGATATCGTTTTCGAGGGGGTTGTCGTCACAGAAGCGACAACCTTTACCTCAAAACCATTATAAGGAGGGATCGGGCAATCGTCAAGGATTATCGGAGGCGCCCCACTAACAGCATCGATTCAGAACTTGAGGTTAAGTGATCCGGACGAACTCGGAGGTCAACTTCGAGGCCGCCCTTGAGCGAAAGACAGGTTAACCTATCTCCCTTCCAGCCTGAAAAGCCCGGAGATTTATCTCCAGGAACTTGGCAGGTAGGATTTCTCTTATGGTCTCGCTCCAGAGACTTTCATCGATGAGGCCGGTGAGTCTCGATAGGGCTCCAAGGATGACCACATTTGCGACTCTGATATTTCCGAGCTTCTTCGCGATCGCAGTTGCATCCAACAGATGCAAGCTGTAACCTTTCGCCCTCAGAAACGCTTCAACATTCCCGGGGTGGGGTAGGGGTTTCTCGGAGAATTGGGCCGGCTGGATGACCAGCTGGTTCAATACTATCTCTCCTTTCTCTTTCAGGTAGTGAGCCCACCTCAGCCCCTCCAGCTTCTCCAATCCCACCAGGAGGTCGACCTCCCCCGAAGGAGCGAGGGGGGAGTAAACCTTTTCGGAGAAGCGCACGTGGCTGGTGACGCTGCCACCTCGCTGGGCGGCTCCGTGGACCTCAGTCTTTTTGGCGTCGAAACCCGCTTCTATAGCTGTCTGCGCTACCAGCTCGCTTAAGAGCAGGACTCCCTGCCCCCCGACCCCGGCGAAGAGTATGTTCATTCCTTTTGTTTTCATGGCTGAGTATTCACAGTGGTTGCCTCAGGTCATGGAGCCGTCATCGGGTGGATGGCGTCATGTTTGCAGATCTGAACGCAGAAGCCACAACCGACGCACCTTTCAGGGATGATTCTCGGCCTCTCGCCGTAACCCTCCAAAGAGGGGCATCCGATC
>LIZU01000022.1 GCA_001302725.1 candidate division Zixibacteria bacterium DG_27 | reverse complement strand
GAAAATGCAATAGATGCCAGCCTTGGCACCCTGAACCGGCATTTGGAGTATCTCCGCCCCGACGAAAACTCAAAACCCAGGAGATTAGCGCCTTTCCAACAAAGTAGAAAAAACGCAGGTAGGAGAAGATGACTCCGCAAACTAACGATCCCGAGTGCTGGTGTGTAACACGCCACCGCATCTGGAATAAGGTCCTCCTGTTTCTACATCGACAATATAGTATATGCAATGCACCATGTCAAGCGATTTTGTGAAAAAATTCTCATGGGCCCAGTCCGCCTCGGCCGGTATCTGCCTGGTTTCTCTCGAGCTATGCCTCGGCACTGCCAGGTAAAAACCACCCTTCTTTAACAAAACTATGGTTGCGTGTTTCCGGTTCCATCAACCGAAGACAAAGGTGGTGGTTACCACAACACTTCGGCACGTAGGTGATTGTACTCGATTGTGATGGGTGTGAGCAGATGCTAGGAATAGGAGCTCAGACGTCCGATTTGCCAGTCGCTTTCAACCTCTCGCAAAATCGGCCTAACACCTTTAACCCTATAACACCAATGTCGTATTCCTTGTCCAAAGCATCACCTGTACGGTTGGTAGTATACAACCTCATGGGTCAAAGGGTTATCACCCTGGTAGAGAAATACCAGCAACCGGGCTACCACACTGCCACCTGGGATGGCCGTGGTTTCTCCTCCGGCATATATTCTTACAGGCTCACTGCTGGCGAATATGCCGAAGTCAAGAGGATGACGCTCTTGAAGTAGAATTCACAGCAGATGAAGCAGATTGAACGGATCTTGAAATCTGCTTCATCCCACAATCTGCTGTGAATCGCCCTCTTTTGAGCAGGATGAATTCACGGCTCTACATTTCGGGGACGTCACGGTAGAAAAGAAAACACCCCGCCGTGGGGCAGCGAATTTATCGCCGCCGAGCGGATCCGAGCAGACTTTTCCCGTGTTGTCAGATGCCTTATCTGACCGCACGTGGTACATAGCTGTCGGATCTTGACATCCGACAGCACAATTATCATAGAGTGAGCGTTGAAGAGCGGCTATCCTCGGTCAGGACGCGCCCGCCTCAGGGGGGCTCCGGTCCTGACCGAACCTGCATAGGTTGCGCTCTCCAGCCCAACATAAACCTGCACCGTAGGGTGGCGAATTCATCGCCGCCGGAAACCACAATAGATGTTGGAGGCCTGGGTTAGTGGATTATATCCCCTAACTTACTCCAGCGCACTCTGCGGGGGAAATTCCAGAGATTGTAAGCTATCACCTTAGGGATGGATAAGGGGTCGGAGGCGGAGAGTTTTGGTGCTCTGGTGTCCTGTCTCCAGGACCAGTGAATAATCATCGCCTTACCGCGAACCAACCTGCGGTCCAAAAACCCCCAGAAGCGCGAGTCGGCGGAGTTGTCACGGTTGTCTCCCATCACAAAAAGCTTATCCTTCGGCACCCTGGTGGGAGGCATATTGTCCCGGAGGTTGTAGCTGGAAGGAAAGACTCTCTTGTCGGTATGCTTAGAATGAGGGGGATCTTCGAACTCCACCCCGTCGACGAAGACCTTCTTGTCCTTGATTTCCACCACCTGCCCCTCCACGGCGACACACCTCTTTATGTAGTTCAGTTTCGGATTCTGAGGGTATTTGAAGATTATCACATTCCCTGCCTTCGGCTCCTGTACTGACGGTAGCCGAATATCAACAAATGGAATCGGCAACCTCATTCCGTAGATGAACTTGTTGGCCAGGAGGAAATCCCCGATCAGAAGGGTGTCCTCCATGCTTCCGGAGGGGATCCTGTAAGCTTCCACGACCGAGGTCTTGATGACCAAAGCTAAAACTAGAGCAATTCCGAGAGACTGAACGTAGTCCCACAGTATTTGCAGGCTATTCTTCTTCACGGCGATCGGCTTTTTCTGCTTTTTGCTCTTGAAAAACATCTTCACCTCCGGAGTATTCCTTTCGTTGTCTTATACGTCACTCTGGGAGAGAAGTTTACTCCAACCACAGAGCCACTTGAAGAGAGTTATTCGAAAAGCCTCAGGATATCATTATAGGTCACGAAGATCATGAGGAGCAAAAGCAGTGCCATCCCCACCTGCTGGATCCACATCCGTTGTTTGAGGCTCAATGGCTTTCTCCTTGCTGCCTCCACCCCCAAAAAGAGCAGATGACCTCCGTCTAGGACCGGGATGGGCAGAATGTTCACCAGGGAGAGATTGATCGACAGAAGGGCGGTAAAGGTGAGCAGGCTCAGAAACCCCTGGCGAGCGGTCTCCCCGGCCACCTGGGCGATTGTCAGCGGGCCACCGATCATCTTGAGCGAGACAGCTCCGGTGAAGAGATTGAAGAGAAACTTCAGAATCTCGTACGAGATTATGACACTGCTGATGATCCCGTCGGTCAAAGCTTTGAAGAAGCCGACTTCGACAATCTCTATCTGTGGACCGATGCCGATCTTCCCCACTTCAATCGGCTCTCCCGCCTCGCCGATGACTTCGTCTTTGAAAGTGGTGATGGTTGCCGAAAACCTCTCTCCCTGCCTCTCCCAGACGACCTCCAGCGGTTCTTCCACCCTTTTGTAGATGATTTCCGCCATACTGCGGAAGTCGTGGACCTCCTGGCCGTCGACGGAGAGGATTCTATCCCCGACTTCCAATCCCGCTACCTCCGCCGCTCCCTCAGGCATGAGGCTACCGATCACGGTGGAATCGTCTCTTATGATCTGTTGTCCCGCGAAGAAAAACACCCCCCAGAGGATGAGGATAGCGGTGATGAAGTTCGCCGCCGGCCCCGCAAATATGACCAGTCCTCGCACCCAGACCGGCTTGGAGAGAAACTCCCACGGTTCCCCCTTGACCTCTTCTCTATCCGGAGTCTCCCCGGCCATCTTGACATATCCCCCGAAGGGAATCCAGGAGATACAATACTCCGTCCCTCGCCAGGTGAAGCCCGCCATCTTGGGAGGAAACCCCAGAGAGAAGCGCTCCACCTTAATACCCAACCTCTTGGCCATGAGGAAATGGCCCAACTCGTGAAAGAAGATCAGAGGTCCCAATACAACAATTGCCGCAATTACGGTGGTAAGCATGGCTTATCTACTCTTCTGCTCCAGGAGAGCTTCCGCCCTCCCCCGGGCCCAAGCGTCGGCCTCAAAGATCTCCTCCACCTGGGGTGAGGACTTGACCTGGTGTTTGGACAAAACCTCTCGGATCACCTCCGGAATACGTGTGAACTTGACCTTTTCCTCCAGGAAACCAAAGACCGCGACCTCGTTGGCGGCGTTTAAGACCGCCGGGGCGGTGCCTCCGGACCTCAAGGCCTCGTATGCCAAGTTGAGGCAGGGAAACCGTCTGAAGTCCGGCTCCAAAAAGGAGAGCGCCGCGATCTTAGTGAGGTTGAAGGAGTCGTCGGATAGAGGCTTTCTTTCGGGGTAGAAGAGAGCATACGAGATCGGCAGCTTCATGTCCGGAAGCGACATCTGCGCCATCACGGAGTTGTCGACAAACTCTACGAGGGAGTGGACGATCGACTGCGGATGGATGACCACCCTGATCTTCTCAGGTGGCACCCCGAAAAGCCAGTGGGCTTCTATCACTTCCAATCCTTTGTTCATCAAGGTTGCGGAATCGACGCTGATTTTCCTTCCCATATACCAAGTAGGATGAGCCAGGGCCTCCTTCCGGCTGACCTTCTCCAGATTCAATTCCGGCTGTCCGTGAAAAGGACCACCGGAGGCAGTTATGATCAAGCTCTTAATCTCCTTCTTTCCCCCGGTCCTCAGGCATTGCCAGATGGCGGAATGTTCCGAATCAACCGGCAGAACTTCCGCCCCCCGGGCTCGGGCGGACTGGTTTATTAGATCCCCGGCCATAACCAGAGTCTCTTTGTTCGCCAAAGCGATCCGCCGTCCCAGTTCGATGGCGGCCAGGGTCGGTTTCAATCCCACCGCACCGACCAACCCGTTCAGGACTATATCGACATTTTCCCAGGCGGCCAAAAGGGAAAGCCCCTCCTCCCCGGAGAGGACTTTGACTCCGGTCTTCGTGGTCTGGCTCAAGAACTGTCGATAGCTCTGTGGTTCGGTTATGCAGACCGCCTCCGGTTTGAACAGAGCTATCTGCTTGCGGAGAAGCCCAACGTTTTCGTGGCAGGAGAGCCCTACTACCTCGAACTCCCGCGGAAAGACCCTTATCACCTCCAGGGCGCTGGTCCCAATGGAGCCGGTGGAACCCAAAATGACGATTCTTTTCACCTGATTCTAAACTGCTCCCTTTGCCGACTCAATCCCTATGTTAAACCGCTCAACTTCGAGGTAGTTCTCCTCCGAACTCCTATGCCGTCGGTTTTTTCTCGTAAAGCTTCTTCATCACCACATCCTCTGAGGGTTTATCGCGTTTATCCCGGGGTACGGAGGCGATCTTGTTGGCGACCTCCATCCCGGAGGTGACCTTGGCGAAGACGTTGAACTGTTTATCCAGGTGCGGTTGAGGCGCCAGGCATATGAAAAACTGACTGCCGCTTATTCCCTGAACGGACTGGGCCATGGCGATCGAGCCGGTTTCGTGATGAAGTCCGCTTCTCTCCACAGGGAGATAGTATCCGGGACCACCGGTGCCGACACCATAAGGATCTCCTCCCTGGATGATGAAGCCGGGAATGACCCGGTGGAAAATCAATCCCTCGTAAAAGCCGCTGTTGACCAGCTTCATGAAATTCTTGGCGTGCTCCGGGGATTTGTTGAAGAAGACCTCGATTTCGATATCACCGAAGTCAGTTTCTATCAAAACTGTTGGATTGTAGTCATAATCGGTCTTGACCGCCTGAGAAGGGGGAGCCTTTTCTTGTTGAGAGGCGGGAGCTTTCTTTTCAACTACCTTCATCTCAGCAACTTCTCCCTCTTCGGTTTTCTCACCACAGGAAAACATGAATAGACTCAGAATCGCCAGCAAAGCTACAAACCTGCTCATAGAAGTCTTTCCTCCGTTTAGAATATAGTACCTCAGCTGTGTACAAGTCACATAATAGAACGTTGCTGAATATAACCCAAAGCCTAAAACTTAGCAAGCACACTTTTGATCGCCCAGGCCTGCTGCAGGCAGGATCCTCTTGGCTACGATAGAAGAATAACTGATGACGAACTTGAAGGTTTCCAAAACAACGGTGAAATGCAGACTGTCGGGGAAAAGGTCTTCAAACATCCGTAGATTTTTTTGCCAGGCGGGGAGTTTTCGCTTGACAAGTTTACAGCAGATGCTGTTTATTATGAAGAATTTTTTTAGGCTCACTTGTTGAGCCTGCTTCTTTAATTGCTGAGTTGCTGATATAATGACTGAGAACGAAAAGGAGTTCCTCCAACTCCATTCAAAGATAACAAAGGCGAAGTCTCTTTTTAGAAAGAAACTCAAGCAGCCACTGATGGGGATCTCACTGGAGGATGCCGAAAAGAGGCTGAAGCGTGGGGCCCACCTCGTGGAGTTCAGAAAGATCGGCTTCCCGGAGGAAGAGCTGCTTGGGCTCTTTGAGGATTTCTGTTCGGTTCTGAAGGGGTTCGAATTCCATGAGGTCGCGGAGGTGGAAACGTTGAAGGCTGCCGTGGAGGCTGGAGAGCTGAATTTAGGTTCGCTGGTCAAAGAGGTTTTCTCCGGGGATCCCGATTTCTTAAGCTCGCTCGGAGAACACCTCGGTGTCAGTGTCGATTTGCTTACCTATTTGGGGACAAACTTGGGGAATCCCTTTTTCGAGATGTATGCCGGTGAGCTGGAGGGCAAAGTTGACCTCACCGACTGGCTCCAAGGACACTGCCCCCTGTGCGGCAGCGAGGCCGCTTTCGCCAGGCTCAGAAGGGATGACGGCAAGCGGATCCTGTGGTGCCAGTTCTGCGGCACGGAGTGGGGATATCCCAGAATCAAATGCCCCTTCTGTGCCACCGAGAATCAGAAAAGCCTAAAATACATTTTCACCGAAGGGGAGAGCCGATATCGGGTCTACCTCTGTGATGAATGTAAGCGCTATATGAAGACCATCGACGAAAGAGAAATCCCCGAGGCTGAAAAACCGGATTTATCCTTTGAGAACCAAAAGACTCTCTACCTCGATATCCTGGCCGAGAAGGATGGGTACCGGCGACAGAAACTGCAGGAGACAGCGAGGGTTTAGGCGGATTTTGTTAAACCATGATTGTGAAGGTTTTCACTATACGCTCACATTTCTTCTGCCCTTCAAGTGTGTGCCTAACTTGCCGGTCAGCTGAACTCTAAGCCGCTAACAGAGGAAAGATATAGGAGAGAATATCAAAGTAAGGAGAGGCATAACCATGAAAAGATATAGCATTCTCGCTCTGGCGCTCCTTTTCTCCGTTGTCGCCGTGGCTGGTGTGCTTTTGGTGAAAGGCTCTGTGGCTGCTCCTCAAAAGGAGAAGCAGACCGCCTTCGAGAAGAAATGTTCGGTCTGCCACACTCTGGAGAGGGTCAAGACCGAAATCGAGATCATGATCAAACAGATGCACGACAAGGCGGGCATCCAGATCAGCGACGCGGAGCTCGACGAGATCGAGGAGTCGTTCACCTTGAGGCCGGTTGAAGAACCTCACCGGGGGCTCTTCCAGGACAAGTGTGAGAAATGCCACGGACTGGATGTCGTTGTCAAGGCCCATCAGACTAACGACGAGGCCGAGATGAAGGCGACCATCGAGCGGATGTCAAAAAAGAAAGGCTCCGAGATCAGCAAAAAGGATATCGACAAGATTCACGAGTCGATGTTTATGCTCAACGAGATCTACGAGAAGGACGTTGAGTAACAGACAGGCAAGGAAATAATCAGAAGTCAGTTGTTAATAGATTACTAGGAGGTGAAAAGACAGAGATGAAACTCTCTCGAAGAGGTTTCTTGAAGGTGACGGGCGCAGCCACCACCGGAGCGCTTTTGGGCAACTTCGCTTTCAACCGCAAAGCCTCGGAGGCCTACGCCCAGACCTTAAGAACCCGCTATGCTGAAGAGAGCACTACCATCTGTCCTTACTGCGCAGTGGGTTGCGGGATGATAGTCTCGGTCTCCAGAGGCAAGGTGATCAACATCGAAGGAGATCCCGACCATCCCGTGAACCAGGGTTCGTTGTGCAGTAAGGGGAGTGCCCTCTTCCAGGTCGCCGACAACGAACGCCGCATGACCAAGGTCCTCTACCGGGCTCCTTACTCCGACCGCTGGGAGGAGAAAAGCTGGGAGTGGACTATCTCTAGAATCGCCGAGAACATCAAGAAGAGCCGGGATGCGAACTGGGTGGCCAAGGATTCCAAGGGACGAGTCGTCAATCGCGTCGAAGCCATCGCCGGTCTGGGAGGAGCGGCACTGGACAACGAGGAGTGCTACCTGTGGTCGAAGCTGGCCCGCGCCCTGGGAATCGTCTACTTGGAACATCAGGCCCGCATATGACACTCCGCTACCGTCGCCAGTTTGGCGGAAACATACGGTAGAGGGGCAATGACCAATCACTGGATTGACATCAAGAACGCCGATTGCATCATGATAATCGGCTCCAACGCCGCCGAGAATCACCCGGTCTCGTTCCGGTGGGTCACCGCGGCGATGGAGAAGGGCGCCAAGCTGATCAGCGTCGACCCCCGCTTCACCCGCACCTCCGCGAAGGCCGACATATACGCTCCATTGAGGTCGGGCACCGACATCGCCTTCATAAACGGCCTGATGAACTACGTCATAGAGCACAATCTCTATGATAAGAGCTATCTCGTGGACCACACCAACGCCAGCTTTCTGGTCAATGAGAAGTTCGACTTCAAAGACGGGCTCTTTGTCGGTTATAACAAGAAAAAGAAGAGCTACGACAAAAGCTACTGGCAGTACCAGCTTGACGAAAACGGACTCGTCAAGACCGACAAGACCCTGCAGGATCCCCTTTGCGTTTTCCAGCTTCTGAAGAGACATATCTCTCGGTATGACCCTGATTCCGTCTCCATGATAACCGGAACTCCCAAAGAGCTCCTGGTTGAGGTCGCTAAGACCTATGGAGCCACGGGAGCTAAAGGAAAATCGGGGACCATAATGTATGCCATGGGCACCACCCAGCATACCGTCGGCACCCAGAACGTCCGGACCTACGCCATGCTGCAGCTCCTTCTGGGGAACGTCGGGGTTGCCGGCGGAGGCATAAATGCCTTAAGAGGGGAATCCAACGTCCAGGGCTCGACCGACATGGCGATACTGTTCCACATCCTGCCGGGCTATCTCAAGACCCCGAGAGTCGAAGATCAGTCCCTGGAGCAGTATCTGGATCACTGGACTCCCAAGTGGATGGACCCCAAAAGCGCCAATTGGTGGCAGCACACCCCGAAGTACATGGTCAGTCTCCTCAAGGCCTTCTGGGGAGAGCACGCCACCAAGGGGAACGAGTTCGCCTATTCATACATGCCCAAGGTCAGCGATAACTACTCCCACATCTCCATGTTCGAGGCCATGTACGACGGCAAGATCAAAGGTCTCATCTGCATGGGGCAGAATCCTGCGGTGGGAGGTCCCAATGTCCGAATGGAGAGAAAGGCCCTGGAGAAACTTGACTGGCTGGTGGCTGCCGACCTCTGGGAGACCGAGACCGCCTCCTTCTGGGCAACTCCGGACGTCGATACCAAGAAGATCAAAACCGAGGTCTTCATGTTGCCGGCGGCGGCCTCCATGGAGAAGGAAGGCAGCATCACCAACAGCGGCCGCTGGATGCAGTGGAGATACCAGGCGGTACATCCGCCCGGAGACGCCAAATCAGACCTGTGGATAATGGATAAGTTGGCAAAGGAGCTCATGAGGCTCTATAAAAAGGAGGGTGGCGCCTTCCCGGAGCCGATAGTTCACCTCAACTGGAATTACGGCCCCAAGGAGGAGCCGGATGTCCACCTGGTCGCCAAGGAGGTCAACGGATACGATCTAGCGACCGGCAAGCTGGTTGCCTCGTTTGCCAAACTTAAAGATGACGGCACCACCTCCTCCGGCAACTGGCTCTACTGCGCCAGCTATACCGAGGAGGGGAACATGGCCGCCCGCAGAGATCCAAGGGATGCCGTCAACGAGATCGGGCTTTATCCCAGCTGGTCCTGGTGTTGGCCGGTGAACCGCAGAATCATTTACAACCGTGCCTCCTGCGACCTGGAGGGTAGTCCTTACGCGCCCCACAAGTATGTGGTGAAGTGGGCTCCCAGGGAGGAAAAGTGGATCGGCGATGTCCCCGATGGTGGTTGGCCGCCGGGCACTAAATACTCCTTCATCATGAAGCCGGAGGGCCACGCCCGGCTCTTTGGGTTCGGTTTAGCCGACGGTCCCTTCCCGGAGCATTACGAACCGCTGGAAAGCCCGGTCAAGAACCGCATGTCCAAGACCCAGATTAACCCCGTGACCAAGGTCTGGAGAGGGGCGATGAACGAGATCGGCAACAAGAAGAAGTATCCTATCATTGCCACTACCTACCGGGTGACCGAACACTGGCAGGCGGGGCAGATGACCCGCAACAACGCCTGGCTGGTGGAGCTCATGCCGGATATGTTCGTGGAGATGAGTAAATCCCTGGCCAAATCCAAAGCGATCAAGCACGGTGATCGGGTGAAGATAAAGACCGCTCGAGGGGAAATCACCGCCTACGCGGTGGTGACCGAGCGCTTCCAGCCGTTCAAGTTGAACGGGAAGCTTTACGAGCAGGTCGGTCTGCCGTGGCATTTCGGCTATAAGGGATTGGCTCAGGGTTTCAGTGCCAACATCCTCACCCCGCATGTGGGAGACGCCAACACCATGATCCCGGAATACAAGGCGTTCCTCTGCAATGTAGAGAAGGAGGTGTGACCAGATGGCTGCAAAAGGCATCCTCTTCGATTTGGATAAATGCATAGGCTGCCGCGCCTGCCAGGTGGCCTGCAAAGCCTGGAATCAGCTCCCCGGGGAGGAGACCAGGTTCTTCGCGGCCGCCGGCGGCTACCAGAACCCCCTATCCCTTTCGCCCAAGACTTACACCTTGGTCAAATTCTACGAGACCATGGCGGGCGATAAGTTCAGGTGGATGTTCCGGAAGCACCAGTGCATGCAGTGTGTCGACCCGGCTTGCGTGAAGGCCTGCCCGGTGGAGCCGGTGAAGGCCATGACCCACGACAAGAAGCTCGGGGTCGTCTACGTCAACAAGGAACTCTGTATCGGCTGTGGAGCTTGTTACGAGTATTGTCCCTTTGGAATCCCGCAGATCGACGATAAAACCGAGAAATCCACCAAGTGCACCTTCTGCTACGATCGGGTTTCCAACGGCATGGAGCCGGCCTG
>LIZU01000021.1 GCA_001302725.1 candidate division Zixibacteria bacterium DG_27 | reverse complement strand
AGCGCCCCCACAGATATTACGGTTCTGATCACCGGGGAATCCGGCACCGGCAAGGAGGTGGTGGCTTCCGCGATTCATAGCAACAGTGAGAGAAGAGGGGGACCATTCATTGCGGTAAACTGCGGTGCCATCGCCGAGGGGGTTTTAGAATCCGAGCTTTTCGGTCACGAGCGAGGCGCTTTCACCGGGGCGGTCGCCCAGAGAAAGGGGATGTTCGAGGCCGCCACTGGGGGCACCATCTTCCTGGACGAGATCGGAGAGGTGCCGCTCGCCACCCAGGTTAAGCTCTTGAGGGTGATCGAGCAAAAAAGCTTCATGCGGGTCGGTGGCAGCGAGAGCATCTCCGTCGATCTTCGGGTTGTGGCCGCCACCAGCAAAGACCTGTTGGAGGAGGTCGAAAGGGGAAATTTCCGCAGGGATCTATATTTCCGTCTCAGCGTCGTCAAAATCGATCTGCCCCCTTTAAGGGAGAGAACCGAAGACATCTCTCCTCTAGTCTACCACTTCCTCAAACAGTTATCCCGGGAGAAAAGGTACGAATATCCTCCGGTGGGCGAGGAGGTCTTGAACTTGCTTAAGAGTTACCACTGGCCTGGCAACGTTCGGGAGCTTAGAAACCTTCTGGAAAGCCTGGCGCTGCTCTCCCCGGAGGGAAGAATAAGTCCCAAGCAGGTTTCCGAGTATATTCAGAAACAGGCACAGTTCAACAAGAGTCTGCCGGTGTTGACTGGCCAGAGTCTGGAAGCCTCTGAGCATCAGGTCATCCTTCAGGCCCTGATGAGTCTGAAGTCGGAGATAACCGCCTTGCGCAATATAATTTTGAAGGGGTTGGAATCGATGCCCACGGTGGAGGCTCATGAGGTCGGCGCAGATTGGCAAGAGCGGGGACAACAAGAGGTGAAACCCGCCCCCAGCATGGAGGAGATGGAAAAGCAACTCATCGCCCGAACCTTGAGGGAGGTGGGCGGCAACCGCAGGAAGGCCGCAAAGCTCTTGGGCATCGGGGAAAGGACTCTATATCGGAAGCTGGATAAATATGGCTTGAGCTGAGAGACTCGTTCCTGCGCCTGACGGATAACCGTAGCGGAGACCTTCAGGTCTCCGAATCACCTCGATCAGAATAAGTTTGAGAAGCATCCATTATCTCGCGGCTCTCCTCTTGATATTCCTTATGAGCTTCACGCGCACGGGCTTCCCTCAAACCGTCTTCGAAACCTATCTGGAATCCGAGGAGGAGATAAACCAAGCCTATTATGGCGGGGAGCTAACCTACGAGCAGTATCAGGACGTGTTGGATCTCTACTTCAACCAGATAGATCTTGGAGACGAAGATCTGTCAAGACTTGAAGTGATCCCGGGGGCGACGAAATCTGATCGAGAGAAGATCAGAGAGATCTTCGAAAGGGAAAACGATCCAGAGAGGATCGTAAGAATTCTCAGAGAAGATTTGCATTTGAGGCGCTATCTCCCCTTCATAAGTACACAACCTGTGACCAAGAAGGCGGTGAGCTTGCGCGCTTACTGGCAGACGAATGTCGATCTGGCGGAGGGAACAACTCAATCCGGAGGCGATCGGAGTTACTTCCAGTTTCGAATGAGACTGAAGCCTCATTACGAGATTCTCCTTCAGGGAGAGAGGCGATATTTCGAACGGATGGAGGTCTCCAAAAGGTACATCAAAGTGCAGAATCGGGGACTGATTCGGGAATTGATTCTCGGCAATTTCACCGCCGAATACGGCAACGGTCTCAATCTTGGCAGATACGACTACTGGCGCTACAACACTGACTCCTATCAAGAAAAAGAGGGTAATTTCCTGATCCCGAATTCAACCTGGTATAACGGAATCAAGGCCTCTCTGTTCGGCGGAAGACTCCGTCCCGATATTATTTACTCCTATTATGAAGGCGATTCCCTGAAGAGGAACCTGATCGGTGCCAACTTGAGTTGGCGGGGAGACTGGTTCTCTCCCGGAGTGGCTTATAGTCTTGATCTGACCGAAGATGAAGATGGGAATGAGCTTCGAAACGAGTGTATCAGCCTCCACGCCTCTTTGAGGAGCGAAAGGACAGAGGTCAAGGGCGAGGCCGCACTCCTCAACTGGGATCACGGTGCTGTCAATCTGCAGTTCCTGTTAAGAGAGAGGAACTACTCGACAGAGTTCACATTTTGGGGATATTCAGACGGCTTCGTCAACTTCCACACCTCCTCCCGGGCCAATCCCGATTACTTCACTGTCTACTACGACGAGATTGACTACGACTTCCGCTGCCCCCAGGCGGGGGAGATTGGATTCTCAAGCTCCAACAGATTCAAAATCACCAATCGGCTTCAGGGGAGAGCGAATCTTTCCGGCTGGGGCAATCGGGTGAGAAAGACCAACAACCACGACCTGCAATTGGGCTTGATCGCCCATTTGAGCGAGCCTTTCTCGCTGCGGTTCGACCAGTTCATAAGGAGTAGAGACAACCAAGAGGAACCGTATCAGAGCTACACCTCCCAGATTGAGGCCCAGAGCTATCATTTGAAGGATTTCCAAATCCAGACTAAGGTCTCTTACAACCTGAAAGATTATGAGGTCACCGGAAGAAGAAGTTATGCGTACTTCTGGCTCAGGATCGGCATCTTGAACCTGAAACCACTTGAAATATTCTCCCGCATAAAATATGTTTATCAAGAGTTGAAATACTCGACCAAGAAGTATTGTGAATTCTATCTGGAGGAGAGTTTGGATTTCTGGGAGGGTTTCAATCTCTCGGCGAAATACCGGGCCGATTATCGTGGACTTGTCGCAGAAGACAAGGAAATACGAGTACGCCTACAGGCTCTCTGGTAAAACGATCCAGTGGCAGAGGCCACTGGGCTACCCCAAAGGCGGGCTTCTGTCCCACTGGGTAGCCCCCTGGCCTCCGCCAGCGGGCCGTTTCTAATCAGTTGCTTTCTTCCAATCACGTTCACGGAGAGGATTTAACACCACAGTGAGAAGAACCTTTCCAATCTACCTTTTGCTTCTCAGCTGCCTCTTCAACGAGGCAAGAGGCCAAGTAGTCTTCAGCGAGGTCTTGGCCAACGAGCCCGGAAGCTGGGTCTATCTGGAGTGGGTAGAGCTTTTCAATCGTGGCGAAACTGAAGTCGATCTCTCCGGCTGTGTCTTCATCGAGGCAGGTGACACCACAGAGTTGCCCGAAGAAGCCATCATCTCTGGAAGAGGCTTTATAGTTCTGGCGCGGCACCTTCTCACCTCGGGTGAGGAGATGAGCTTCGAGAGATACTGGGGAGACAGCTCCGGAGTCTGGGGAGATGATCTGGGTGAGGACTATCCTGCTTTCGAAGTCCAGATGAGTCTGAAGAACTCCGAGGGGCAGGTTATCCTGTGGGATGGAGGTTCGTATCAGACCTCCTTTTCCTGGAACTCTGATGCCGGAGGTGGCGTCTCCTGGGAGAGAATTAATCTAGACGGCCCGGAGGAGCCCACGAACTGGTGGCCCTGCCCGGATCCGGAAGGCTCCACACCCGGATGGGGAGAAAGCCACCGCGATTACACTCCGGAGAAGTTCGTAATAGTGGTTGACCCGGAAGTCTTCGTCGGAAAAGAGGAAACCACTACTATAAAATACCAGTTGCCTCCCGACACCGAGTTGACCTTAAAACTCTACGATATCGAGGGGAGGCTGCGAAAAAGCTTCGACCTCACGGAAGGGAAGCAAATGGAGGAGATCCAGTGGAGCGGAGAAGATGATAACGGTCAACTTCTCTCAGGGGGAATCTATATCCTTCATGCTGCGACCTCCGGGGGCCATTCAGGTGATAAGACCATCACCATAGCTATCGCGAAAAGATTTTGAGATTACCCAAAGAGCTGATGAAACTCTGAATAGGTCATTCAAGCTCAGCAATTGAGAATCATACTCACAGCTTTTCTTCTTTTTTTGCTTCTGTCCTCCCCGGCTTTTTCCTTTTTCTCCAGGATGGAGACCTCTGCGGCCAATTTGGCCATCGGCGGCGGAGACCTCTGCAACATTGCCTCCCCGGGGATCGCCCTTTCGAATCCCGCCTCTCTGGGCAGGATTCACACAGGTTTCTTTCATAGTTCCTACAAAAACTACTACAACATCGACAAGCTCCCCTGCTACAGCGTCTCTCTGATATTGCCATACAAGTCTTTGGGGGCAGGCCTCCGTTACGAGAGCTTCGGAGAGCGCTCCTTCTACCGAGAACAGGAGGTTTCTCTCTCCCTGGGAGGACGGGTGTATGGAGGGCTTTACCTGGGTGCGAGCTTCAAACATCTTCAGCTGTCGATCGAGGCTGACAGATTCTCCCACAAAGGTACCAGCGGTGATTTAGGGCTGTTCTATGACTGTCGACAGGTTCTACTGCTGGGGCTCTGTTTTGAAAACCTCCTGGCAACTACAAGCACTAAAGAGGACTTCGACCTGGATGTCTTAACGCAGACGGGGGTCGGAATTTTCCCTCACGAGAATCTCTATTTTTCCTTATCTTACTTCCGGAGTGAGGAGGTGGGGCGCTGGCATTTCGGCCAGGAGATATCTCTTTCGAATTTCGCCCAGCTGCGCTGTGGACTGCGCAGCGATCCCACCAGATACACTGCCGGACTTGGGATTTCCTGGGAGAGGTTCGCTCTGGATTTGGCCTACCAGAGCCATCCGGTTCTGGGAGCCACTTCCCAGGTCGATCTGAGGGTGGACCTGTTTAGCAAGGAGAGGAAATGATCCGCACTTTGTTAGAGGATAACGAGGAAAGATTCCTAGCGCCTTATGCCTCCAAGAGCCGGGATACCAGAGGACGAAAATACCCGGAAGAGAAACATCCCTACCGCACCGATTTTCAGAGAGACCGCGAGCGGATCATTTACTCCTCCGCATTTCGCCGTCTGGAGTATAAGACCCAGGTCTTCGTCAACCACGAGGGGGACCACTACCGTACGCGGTTGACCCATAGCATCGAGGTGGCTCAGATTGCCCGGAGTATTGCCAGGGCGCTACGACTCAACGAAGATCTTGCGGAAGCTATCTCGTTGGCTCACGATTTGGGCCACACCCCCTTCGGTCACTCCGGGGAAGAGAAATTGAAGGAGCTGATGCAAAAGGTCGGTGGCTTCGAACACAACCGCCAGACTCTTCGGGTAGTCGATCTGTTGGAGGAGAGATACCCCGACTTCCCCGGTTTGAACCTCACCTACGAAGTGCGGGAGGGGATTATAAAACACGAGACCATATACGACAAACCGGCCTCCGGTGAGTTCAACCCCGAGGAGCAGCCCACTTTAGAGTGTCAGGCCGTTAGCTTCGCCGATGAGATCGCCTATAATTGCCATGACGTCGACGATGGCCTGTACTCAGGTATTCTGGCCGAGGAGCAGTTGGAGGAGCTCGACATCTGGAGGCAGTTGAAACAGAAAGCGGGCAAGGTTTACCTTCAGTTGCCGGAGCGGGGGCGCCGCAAGCTAATAGTTAAGCTGTTAATCAACGAGTTGGTGACCGACCTTGTAAGCGAGTCCGGAAGGAAGATGAGCCATCACGGGATTCAGAGCCCGGAGGAGATTCGCTCCGCAGGGGAGGGTCTCCTCACCTTCAGCAAGGAAAAGGGGAAACAGAATTCCCAGCTGAGGATTTTCCTCTTCGCCAACATGTACACACACCACAAGATGCTCAGAATGTCGGATAAGGCCAAAAGGACCATCGAAGAGCTCTTCGAGGCCTACCGCAGTAATCACAACCTCCTGCCTCCCTGGGTCCAGGAGAGGATAGACGGCGACCATCCCATGGTTGTGATCGGGGACTACATCGCCGGCATGACCGACCGCTTCGCCCTGCAGGAACACAAAAAGATCTACGATCCCTTCGAGCGGGTATGAAGAAGCTAGAAACCCGAGGAACACCTTGCAGACTCTATTCAGATTTGCTATATATCCAAAGGCTCTACGGAATCCCGTGGAGGTCTTACACCTTATACATACGTCCGGCGTAACCGATTCAAAAGGACTGTAATCATGAATTTCGAAGTCAAAGAGATAAACGTCTGGAGCGCTATCAAGGTCTCCTTTGTAATCAATGCCATTCTCGGAATCCTGCTGGGACTTCTGGTGGGCTTTTTAATGTTGTTTTTCAGCGCCCTGATATCCAGGTTGGCTTACCTCCCCGCCGGACAGACCGACTTCGGGCTGTTCACCGGGGTGGCCTCCATTATTATCTTCCCCGTGATTTACGGGGTCTTCGGCGGCATTATCAACGGGATAATTCTCACCGGGCTGTTCTGCCTCCTCTATAATCTAATCGTTAAGGCCACCGGAGGGGTGGTGCTGGAGTTGAAGGGGGCGGAGGTCAGCCTCCGACAGGCAGGCCCGACTACTTATCAGAGACCCGAACCGATAAAGGAACCGACAGAACCACCTCCTTCTCCGGTAGAGAAAAAAGAACCTCCCCCAGAGATAAAACCTGGGACTCCTGATGTCACCCCCTAGCGAGATCAGGGTTCGCATCGCCCCCAGTCCCTCCGGCTTCCTGCACGTGGGGACGGCTCGAACTTCGGTCTACAACTGGCTCTTCGCCCGTCATCACCATGGGAAGTTCATCTTAAGGATCGAGGACACCGATCTGGAGAGATCCGACCCCAAGATGGTGGAGGCCATCTTGGAGGGCCTCCGCTGGCTGGGGCTCAGCTGGGATGAGGAGCCCTATTATCAATCCAAAAGGTTCGAGGTCTATCCGAGCTATGCCGAGAAATTACTTAAGCGGGGAAAAGCCTACCATTGTTACTGTTCTCCGGAACTATTGAAGCAGAAGCGCGAGGAGGCCATAAAGGAGAAGCGTCCCGTAAAATATGACCGCCACTGCTTGCATCTCAGCGATGAGGAAAAAAAGAGGCTTAAGGGGCAGGCGGTTTTGAGGGCCACGAGGCTCAAGGTTGCCCCGGGGGAGACGCAATTCAAAGACGTCGTCTATGGGGATCTATCGTACGATAATGCCGATATCGAAGATTTCATCATCATGCGCTCTGACGGCCGACCCACCTACAACTTCGCCTGCGTGGTCGACGATTACGAGATGAGAATCAGCCACGTAATCAGAGGCAACGACCACATCCCCAATACCTATAAACAGCTCCTCCTATATGAGGCTTTGGGAATCACCCCCCCGCAGTTTGCACACCTGCCCTTGAGCTTAGGGATCGACCGCTCCAAGATTTCCAAAAGGGATGGAGCCGTGGCCATCACCGATTACCGTCAGATGGGTTTCTTGCCGGAGGCGGTGGTCAACTTCCTGGCGCTTTTAGGATGGTCTCCGGGCGATGACCGGGAGGTAATGTCGACCTCAGAACTCATCGAAACCTTCTCGCTGGAGCGAGTGTCACAATCCAACCCGGTATTCGATATCGAAAAGCTCAAATGGATGAACGGTGAGCATATCCGCTCCAAAGGCGACAACGAACTGGTTCCCGCGGTGGCACCTTTTCTGATTGAAGCCAGCTTGACCACCAAGCTGGGAGTGGAGATCCGCTGGGAGTATATGAAGAAGGTGGTGGGGCTTCTGAAGGAGAGGTGTCGGCTTCTGACAGATTTTGCCGCGCTGGGGAGATATTTTTTCACCGACAAGTTCGACTACAACCCCGATGGTGCGAAAAAGCACTTCTTTTCTCCCGACATCGATCGTCACTTGGCGACCCTGGCGGAGCGTTACTCGAGCTTGCAGAAGTTCGACCTCGAAGCCATAGAGAGTGGTTTGCGCAACCTGGCAGAAGAGCTCGGAATCTCCGCCGCAAAACTGATACACCCCACTCGTTTAGCGACCACGGGAATGACCAAAGGGCCTTCTCTCTTTGAGATTCTGGAAGTACTGGGGCAAGAGGAGGTAGTAAAGAGGTTAAGAAGGGCCCTCGAGTTTATAAGAGGGAATCCCGGCCTCGCCGATAGAACCGATTCGGGGTAACTCGCACTTCTCAGATGGCAAAATCTCGACAATTCTATTACAACAAGAAGTGGAACCAGCTACGGCAGGCAAGAGTCTTCTCCAAATTCCGATTTTTCACCCGGAGAAGAAAGTGGAACATAAAGACCTTCTGGTGGAGGAGAAAAAGAGGGTTTAAGGACTGACGAAGAATCTCCGGCTGGGTTTGCCAAAGAGCTTCAATTCACCCTCCCGAGTATCCTTCCCTTCGTTGACATCTCATCCGGGAAAACCTGGAGGCAACTGAGACCCTGAGCGCTTCCGAAACTGGCTGTCTTTAGTCGGCATGCCCGTGACCTGTTTTTTTATCACTGCCGTCAACGGAAAAACCTTGACTGATGCGGGATTTTGCATATGTTTATAGTAAAACCTATCATTCCTTCGGACTGACACCTCCGAGGTGGCAGATCTTGAGAATTCTGGAACTGAAAGTGCCTGGAGAGTTGGAACTGCCGGAGAACTTGATCTCGAGGAGCCATGGAGACACCTAGATTCCGTTTAAGGAGAAACCTCCCTGTCGCATTAAGCCTGCTGATTCTTATGATTGGAGGGTGCACCAAAGAAAAGGTCATCATCAAATATCGCGATTTCCCACCGGAGGTAACCAAGCTCTCGCCAGTTAACGGCGACACCCTCGATTCCCGCACCCCCACCTACATCTGGAACTCCGTAGATGATGCCATCCTGTACGAACTGCAATTGGACGACGCCACCAGCTTCTTCAACAACCTCCTGTCGGTGCAGACCGCAGATACTGCCTATACTTCGGCTGACTCGCTGGTTGATGACACCTACTACTGGCGCGTGCGGGCCAAAAACAGCGAAGACCTATGGGGAGATTGGTCTCAGACGTGGTCGTTCCGAGTCATGAACAGACCCTACTACCTCTTGTCACAGACTCCTACCTACGGTTATCCCCAGGAGGTGGTCGTAGTCGGCGACCGGGCCTACATAGCCGACGATGAAGCCGATTTGACCATCATCGACGTCACCGATCGGGCCTCCCCCGCCATCTTGGTTAACCTCAACACCACCCCGTTCCGGGACTACGCTCTTGACGTATATGTTTCTCCGGACACCAACTACGCCTTCGTGGCCGACATGGACTACCGGGTCCAGGTGTTCGACATCAGCGAGCCGATCGACCCCGACAGCGCCTTCATCTACAATCTCTTTTCCTTCAGCGAGACCAACATCCACGGGGTCACCGGCGCCACCTTCGGCGACACCGCTTTCTATATCTTCGCAGCCTCCACTTACAATCGCACCATCAGTGCCGCCCAGTTGGATCTCAACAATATGCCCTGGGCAACCGGTCATTTCTTCTATCTGGCGCTTCCCGGCTTCGGAAACGACGTCGAGGTTTGTGGTGACTATCTCTACGTGGCTCAGGGGGAGCTGGGACTGGCAGTGTTCGACCTATCCGACCTTCATGACGTCAGCCAGACTCCGGATGCGGAGTCAGACACTCAGGGGAAGGCCCTCTCCGTTTTTCTAAAGGGGGATTACGCCTATATCGCCGATGATTGGGAGGGTTTGAGCATAATCGACATCACTAATCCGTTAAATCCCTCCTTGGCGGGCAATTTCAACACCGACGGACGCACCAAAGATGTCCACGTCATCGGCAACGTAGCCTTTCTGGCTGACGGCGGCGAGGGTTTGAAAGTAGTCGATGTGACCGACAAGACCAATCCCACCTTTGTGATGGAATACGACACCCCTTACGCTTACGGAATCTTCGCCGATCAGGAGTACGTCTATCTGGTCGATCGCAACTGGGGGCTTCTGATTTTCACCGAAGCAGATCTGTGAATCTGCTGGTAGCCCGATGTTTTCAGTGAACCGAAAAAAGAATTCGCTTTGGAATTCCATCCGTTATATCTATTGTGAAAGACTAAAACATCTAGCCCCATCTGAGGAGACCTTATATGCGAGCCATTAAGAATTCCTTTTCTCCGAAGACCCTTCTTGGAGTTTTCCCCTTGATCATGTTAGTTATCTCCACTCCCGCCCTGTCCGACTACATTTCAACCGGTCTGGTCGCCGACAAAGCCGTGGAGGTGGTGAGCTCCGATGGTTTCGGCACCCGGCTGAATGTCAGACTTTCGGGGGTGGAGATAGAGAAGGCCGAAAACGGTGGGGACTATGAACAAGTAAAGTTAGCCCTTCCAGAAGGAGAGCTCTTGGTGGCGACGACTTCAGAGCCGGGCAAACCGGAGCTTCCACTTCTCACCAGGGTGCTGGCAATCCCCGGCAATTGCGACCTGGCCGTCAACGTTGTCTCCGCCAGCTATGAGGAATATGCAGGATACAAAATCGTTCCGGCTCAAGGACCCAAAACTAAGGGGCAATTCGCAAACTCTACACCTCTTCAAATTGATGAAGAGGTCTACGGCCGCGACCAGTTCTATCCGGAAAAGATCGCCTTAACCGGCCTCCCCGGTATTATGCGGGACCTGCGACTGGTGACGGTGTCTATTGCTCCGGTTCAATTCAATCCCAGAAGAGGAATCTTGCGAGTTTACTCCGAGATCGAAT
>LIZU01000132.1 GCA_001302725.1 candidate division Zixibacteria bacterium DG_27 | reverse complement strand
TCTCTGTCGATGCCTGTCTGTTGTGGCACTGGTCGCAAGCCACGGGGCTGAACTTGGTTGCTAACACTTGGTGGCCCTCGGCACCCGGCGCCTGGAACCGTTCCAGCTCCAAGATGTCATTAGGAGTGGACCAGGCCAACAACCTCTTCGCTCTGTGGACTCAGTTCACCAACGACGACAACTCCGTAGGTGGCTATTCCAACGGGGAGCTCTACATCAGCTACTCCACCAACGGTGGCCTCACCTGGAGTGCTTCCGAGAATATCACCAACAGCCCCACCCCGGACTGCTGGCCCACGGAGTGCGACAGCGACCACTGGTCTACTCTGGGGGAAGAGGTGGACGACTACCTGCACATCACCTACATCAACGATAAGGACGCCGGTGGCATTCCCCAGACCGAGGGGGTGGACACCGAGAACCCGGTGATGTATCTTGCCCACGCCAACTTTGCGGGAGTGGAAGAGCAAGAAGCTGCCGAGCCTCGTAGCTTCAGCCTGATGCAGAACTACCCCAATCCCTTCAACGCCTCCACCACCATCGACTATGTCACCCTGACTTCCGGTCAAGTGGAGCTTGCGGTTTACAACCTCCGGGGCGAGAAGGTCGAGGTTTTGGTCAACAAGGCCGTGCCCGCCGGTGAGTATACCGTCACCTGGGATGCCAGTAACGTTGCCACAGGAGTCTACTACTACAAGCTCTCCAGCTCTGAGGGGACGATTGCCAAGAGAGCCTTACTGCTGAAGTAATTTGCTTCAGGAACATCACTCGAACCCAACGCCCGGTTGCTCGCAGCCGGGCGTTTTGCTTCAGGAATTCTCTTCCGTCTGGGCTTCTTTAGATCGCAGTCCAGATGCCAGCGATAGGCCAGATTCACTTGTATCCCCTTTCGACAACGATGCAACCATAGCAGAAAACCAGCAGGAGTTTGGCCCCAGCCCCTTCCTGTTGCGCTCCTGGTCTGCCGTCGCATTTGACAAAGCGTGATTTTGGCTCTATCTTTTTTCCGTGGACTTATTCGAGAAAGAGAAAAAGAAGGCCGCCCGCACCCCGCTTGCAGATCGGATGCGACCTCGCAATTTTAAGGAGTTCGTGGGGCAGGAGCATATCCTGGGGCCGGGGAAACCGCTGCGAATCGCAATCGAGACAGACCAGGTCGGCTCCACGATCTTCTGGGGACCTCCGGGTTCGGGCAAAACCACGGTAGCATATTTGATAGCGGCTCATTCCAAGGCTCACTTTGCTCCCTATTCGGCGGTCACCTCCGGAGTGAAGGAGATAAAGGAGGTGGTGGCCGCGGCGCATATTCGCCGCTCCCAGAGGGGGCAGAAGACTATCCTCCTCATTGACGAAATCCACCGCTTTAACAAGGCCCAGCAGGATGCCTTTCTGCCGCACGTGGAGAAGGGGACTATCGTTTTGGTCGGAGCCACCACCGAGAATCCCTCTTTCGAGGTGGTTTCCCCTCTTCTTTCCAGGTGTCGGGTTTACACCCTGGAACGTCTTACCGAGGAGCAGATTGAGCTTATCCTGGAAAAAGCGTTGAAGGACAAGGAAAGAGGTCTCGGGAACCAGAGCATCAAACTGGAGAAGGATGTTCTGTCGACCATTTCTCATCTTTCGGATGGTGACGGGCGGGTAGCGCTTTCCCTCTTAGAGTTCTGCGTGGATACAGTCTCGTCCGACAAGGACGGCGCCAAGTCCATTCGCATAAAGGACGTTGAAGAGGCGGTGCAGAAGCGCTTTTTGGTCTATGACAAGGCTGGGGAGGAGCACTACAACCTGATCTCTGCCCTTCATAAGAGCTTGAGAGACTCTGATCCTGACGGTGCGCTGTATTGGCTGGCGAGGATGCTTTCCGCTGGTGAGGATCCCCTTTACCTTGCCCGCCGGATGATCCGCTTCGCCTCCGAGGACATTGGCAATGCTGATCCTCAAGCTCTTCAAGTTGCCGTTGCCGCCAAGGACTCATATCATTTCCTCGGAAGTCCTGAAGGGGAGTTAGCGCTGGCACAGGCGGCGGCCTATTTAGCCACGGCGCCGAAATCGAATGCGGTTTATGCCGCCTTCTCCGAAGCCACAAAGGATGCCAGAGAGTATGGTTCCCTGCCGGTCCCGTTTCATATTCGGAACCCTGTAACCTCTCACATGAAGGCCTGGGGCTACGGAAAAGACTACAAGTATGCCCACGATTCCCCGGAAGCAATAGTCGAGCAGGAACATCTGCCGGAGAAGTTGAAAGGACGAAAATACTATCGTCCCCACGAGCGGGGCTTTGAGAGAGAGATAAAGAAGAGACTGGAATACTGGGGCAAGCTCAAGGCTCAGAGAAGGACGCCAACCGGCAAGAAAGCCACACCCAAACGCAAGACAAAGTAGCGGAAGCCTTCAGGCTTCCACAGAAGCTTGGACAGAACGACAAAGGGCGAGGGTCTAACCCTCGCCCTAGCTCGATGAGGGCTCTCTGAGCGTTGCTATTTCAACAGGGTCATCCTGCGGACCTCCGTGAAGTCCCCGCAGTCAATTTGTAGAAGTAAACAGCGCTTGCCTGCTCGGAAGCATCCCATATAATATCGTATTGTGTTCGTCCGCGATAATTCTCTCTAGTGGAGTCAGGAGTTTCCTCCTGACTCCTGAACCGTCAGGAAGAAATTCCTGACGGCACAAAAGGGACCCAAAGGTTGCTGCGGTCTGGTCGCTATTTCAACTCCCGGTAGAGCTTAAAAAGCTCGTGGAAAGCTCTGTAGATAGTCTTGAGGTGAGCCCCGGAACCCCTTCCGGCCAATCTGGGGTAGTGTGAGACCGGGACCTCCTTGAGCCTGAACCCGTGCTTCTGGGCGCGTATCAGAATCTCGCTGTTTACGAAGGCTCCCAAGGAGCTTACTGAGATCTTGTCGAAGACCTCCTTCCTGAAAAGCTTAAAAGCACAGTCTATATCTCTTACCTTGAGATCGAAAAGCAACCGGATCAAAAGTCCCCAACCCCAGGCGTACAATCTCCTTCTGAAACCCTCCGAACGCTTGAGACGGTAACCGATGACGAGGTCGTATTCTTGAATCCATCTCATGAGGTCATATTTCGCACTCTCCAGCCCGGAGCGGAGGCTTCCCCCGTAGCCAACGTTCCGTTCGTGGGAGATCAAGCGAACGAAACCGTTGTGACCATAGATCTGCTGGACGATTTTCTCGGTGGAGTCCTTGGAGCCGTCGTTGACAACTATCACCTCGTAGTTGTCAGCGATCTTCTCCAGTACCTGCAGGGCGGAATCGACTGCCCTGCCGATGCTGCCCTCCTCGTTGTAAGTGGGGAAGATCACCGAGAGCTTGATGGGGCGGGGCAGGTCCTCTTCACTCCAGGTATCCGAGGGCACGGAGACGTTCTTCGACCTCCCTTGCCTCTTTGCCCGAATAGGGTCGCTCCCTGACCTTGAAACCGAAGCCCCCAGTCGTTTCAGCATGTTTAACCCTATTTCGATCTCTGTACTCCTCCTCGAAAGCGGAAATTAGGACTGAACCGTCCATATCCTTGAAGATTTCTATATTAAAAAGATAATAGAGGGTGGGAGTTATGTCAATGATTTCCGCCTCTTCAAGCCGGGAGCCGGACTTTACCCCTTCCCCCTTTAAGATGAAAATCCCCTCCGGGCGGTGACTGCCGTTCATGCTTCTCCCTTTGGCGCCGATGTATTCCCACCTCTCCATTTTTCTCAAGGGAGAGGGATTCTCCGAGGGGGAGGTTTTCAGGCAGGAATAAGAATAGCCGTTGTCCAATTCCAATTCGAGAATAAGATCGGGCGCTTCAGGAACGAACGGACCGGAATAGAGCTCCTCCCGGAGATGGACTCTCTTAACGATTTTCTTTGCGGTGAAGGGGTCTTCCAGCTCGTTGAGCCTCTGTACGATCTCCCTGGCTAAGTCCACATATTTGCTCTCTTTGACGACCCCCTGTGGTCTTTCGCCTTCTGAATTGATTCTGATCGAGGGGGCGTAGTTGAGCTCTTCGCTGAAGGCTTTCGTCTTCTCCCAGTCTATCATGCCGAAGCGGGATTTGGCTTCCAAATTGGCAGCCAAGTGTTTCAGGGGAGAGCGTAAGAGCCATTCTTGAGCTTTTGGAGGCACGAAGCGCATTCCAGTTCTTTTGAGAGAATCGATATTTCGCGAGAAAGCTCCACCGGTCTTCCTGAAGGCCAAGAACCCCTCCTTTTCCAGCCACCTGTTTATGTAGAAGATCTTGTCCCCGGCGCCCCCGAAACCGTGGTCGGAGGCCAGGAGGACATGGTACTCCTCCCCGGCTTCATCCACCAACTCGCCGATGGTGCTGTCCAGCTCCCGGTAGATCTTCCTTATAGCCTCCCGGTGCTTGCTTGCCAACTCGGGCACAAATCTGGGCGAAGCCTCATCGAAGGCACACCAGAAATGGTGAGAGACGGTATCGGCCTCCCCGAAGAGGATTAGGAAAAGATCCCACTTCTCCTTCTTGAAAATATGTAGGGCAATATCCTTCTTCCGTTTCAGGCCCGAGAGGAGCCTTTCGAAGGCGAGGTCGTGCCAGCCCTGCTCGATTACTAATTCCTGGAAATCGGCGAAGGGGAAGCGTCCGAACTTCGAGTTGAGCTCCCGGAAGAGCTCCTTTGGATAGACAAAGGAGGCATCGATTCCGGTCGCCACCGGGGAGTCGAAGCCGGAGATCATGATCCCGTTGACCTCCTCTGGAGGATAGGTTCCGGGCAGGGCAACTACGCAGACCCTCTTACCAAGTTTGCTCAAAACCTCCCAGAAGGCGGGATATTTCCGATGGGAGGAGTTCAAAAACTCGATTCTGTAGCTTCTGGGTTTCATCTTGGTGAAATCGAAAATGCCGTGTTTCCCGGGGTTGACCCCGGTGGCAAATGAGGTCCAGGCCGGAAAGGTAGCCGACGGTGTGGTGCTTCTGAGCGGAGCTCTACTTCCCTCAGAGATTAACCTCTCCAAGTTGGGCAATTCCCCCGCCTGTATGAAGGGGTCGATCAGGTCGAAGGTGGCACCATCGAGGCCGATGACCATTACTTTCGATTCTTTCATATTCAGGCATTTAGGGGCAGGAGTTTAACCCCTGCCCCAGCATGAAAGGCTCTTGCCCCGGCAGCTGGATTTATCGTGTGTCCATTCGAGATATTGATATTCCCATTCAAGATGTG
>LIZU01000020.1 GCA_001302725.1 candidate division Zixibacteria bacterium DG_27 | reverse complement strand
CGAGTCTGTGACCACAAAGCCGGTTATAAATCCCGTGGTGGAGCTAAGCCGGACCGTATCTCCCACGATCGGCTGGGAGAGGCGATTGCGCAAATCGGCCCGGATTACAGATTTGGTGATGCCGTCGTCATTGTAGATCACCGGGGGGCTGGCGCTTAAGGTGAGCTTGTTCTCGACTTTCAGAATGGTGATAGCGACAGTGTCGGCAACCCCTTCCGCCGTGGCTCTGACCGAAGCAGTTCCGGGCTGACCGGTGTCGTTGAAGTAGCCGGTGACAGTGCCGTTCTCCCCGGTGAGGGTGTCTCCCCACACTACCCCGGTTCCCTCAACGACTGCAAAGCGTACATTCACTCCGGCGGCAGCGCTGTAGTCGGACTGCCTTGCGGTGACGATCAGTTTGCAGGTGGTGGCCTCATAATCGGCTTCAATCTCCGAGGGGTCTGCCACCAGGCTCAGCAGATGAACCTTTCTTTGCTCGAGCTCCGCACCAGTCGGCTTGCGGCGATCGCAGCCCTCCAAAGCAAAGTAGAAAATCGATAAGATAAGCAGCAGACTGATAGTCCAAACAGTTAGTTCTCTATACCTCATATCCCAAACCTCTCTTGGAAGGTGGAGTTATTCTTTTTTAGGTTCCTGCGCCCCCTCCGGGGGTCGAAGGTAATCCTCCTCCAATTCTCGAAGAGCCTCTATATCATATTTTTGGTCATAGTCCGATTTCAAAAAGGGGTTTACCTTTTCCAGATCGGTCATCTCCCCTTCGCTGTAAATGGGTATATCTCCGATGTAGCCACCAGTGGAGGTCAGCTTCTCACTGTCGATGATGTGAGGGGTGACCTCGATCAGCAGATCTGTTTTCTTGTTGCTCTGATACTTGTGCCGGAAAAGATATCCTAAAAGAGGGATGTCTCCCAGAATCGGGACCTTGTGCTCGATATAGGAATCGTCAACCGACAACAATCCCCCGATGAAGATTTTCTGTCCGTCCCGAACCATGACCGTGGTGGTGGCGGTCCGGATTTTCTTTCGGGGAAGGTAACCCTGCACCAGCTCGATGATAGAGGAAACCTCCGGCTCCACCTTCACAGTAATGAAGCCGGCCTTGTTAATGGTCGGAGTGATTCGCAGCTTGACCCCCACCGAATCCCTCTCGATGATTTGCTGGGCAAAGCCGCCTCCTGCGACCACCTGGAAGTTGGGAGGAGTAAACGGTATCACCTCTCCAATCAATATGGCGGCTTCACGGTTGTTCATGGTGGTGACCTTGCTGTTGGCCAAGACCCTAGCCCTGTCGTGCTTGATGAGGAAATCAAGAGCGATCTCAAAGGAGGTCAGCCTCCGGGAGAAGTGCCCGATGTTCTTGAAACCGTCGATTCTCTCGTAAACGGTTCCGGGCTCGTCCGGTCCCAGCTCCCGAATGACCCCAAACTCATCTTCGTATCTGTAAATATGTCCCGGGGGTCGCCCGCTCCCGTCCGGATTCGCGGCGTTCTCAGCCAGCCCGGTCTGAATCTGAGAGAGCTGTTCCCAGTCGATCCCCAGCTTCTCCAGACCGGCGGTGTAAACCTCCACCAACCGAGCCTCCAACGTAATCTGCTGCGCCGGTTGGTCGACCTGCTTGATGACCTCCCTCACCTCTGCGATTATCTTGGGACTTGCCATCACCAGCAGCCGGTTGCCAGAGGTCTCAACCTGGATGTTTTCGGTCAGATCCTGAAGTAATACTTTAACCTCCTCGGCGTTGGCATATTGTAATTGAATAACATAGGCGGTTAGCCCGATCTCTTTCTCTAACTGTTCTGCCTCCGCAACCAGAAAGGAGTTGCCGACGATTTCGTAGGAAAGCCCAGCAGCTCTCACCACCAAGTTGACGGCCTCCTCGATGGGAGTATCCTTCAGGTGAACCGAAATCCTCTCCTTTTCCCCCACCCCAGGACCGGTCACAATGTTGAAGCCGCTCTTCTCAGCCAGTATTGCCAAGATGCTGGGGAGAAAAACATCGTCGGCGTCGATGGTCACCTTCTTACTTAACCTGGCAGCCAAGGTCAGCTCTTCTGCCTCCTGGGGGGCATTCTCCGCTTGAAGGCTGCTGAGACAAACAGCCAGAAAAATCAGAGAAAAACCGCCACAGACAAATTTATAAAATCCTCGCTTCCTCAAAATTCCTCCAGAGTTTCTACCTGATAAGACAGAGAGTCCCCCGACACCGGAGGTTCAACCAGGAACTCCTCTGAGATCGGTCTAGACTCCAAGAATATCTCTTTTCCATCGCGGCTCAAGGTCGCCCTTTTGTACGATATGTCCGTCACCAGATACTTCCCTGCCAGGCTGTCTCCGATTCCGACGATGTAACTTCGGTTCTTATACTTGATGACCGCCTTGGGCTCTTCGTCAACGACGGTTGCAGAGAGCCTGACCAGCATCTCCTCCTCCAGCTCCCTGAACTCCCGGAGCTTCATCTCCTCCTCGGCGACCACCACCCGAGACAGCTTCAGAGGGTCGGTCTTGACCGAGAAGAGGTAGCCCGCGAGATCTCGCATCCTGTTTTCCAGGGAATCGGCGGTAGCTCGCACCACCGGATCCATCTCAAAGTTGCCCTCGGGGTTCAGCTTGGAGCTGCTCCTGAAGATGGTGTAAGAGCGGACGGCAACGAATAGAACCAGGAGGGTCAAGAGAATCCCCAAAAAGAGATTGAGGTTTTTAATGTGCTCTGGTCTCAACTTCACTCCCCCTCTTCAAGAGGGTCAACACATTCAGGCGCAAGCTCATCTCATGTTGGTCCGGCTTTCCGGCGATATCGAACTGCCTCCCGGTGCCCAGACGGTTGTGGATGGTAAACTCTCCGACCTCTATCAGACGGCTGGACCTCTCCAGAAGCGCCAGGAACTGACCCAGCTGTTCATAGGTTGCCAGCATGTTGATCTCGTACGGGATCTTCAGGATTTGCGCCTCCTGTCGAAGCTCTTCTGGCCTCAGGGAAACCAAAGTTATTCCTAAAACCTCCATCTGTTCCGTCAGAAGACTGAGGAAGGGAATGCTGGCGGTCTGGGCGGTGGAATCGGCCAGGGAGCTTGCGAAGTTCGATCGCAACAGATCTGTGACTCCGCTCAGATTCTCGGCCAGAATCTGAGCGCTCAAGAGCTTCTCGCTTTTTATCCTTATCTCGTAATCCAGATTCCTGATGATCTCCGGTTGAGGTTTTACGACCTTCCAGAAATAAAACCCCGTCGCCACCAGATAAAGGAAAACTGCAATCAGGAATATACTATCTTTTTTCATCCGAATTCAGACTGGGTCTTCACATCGCCATGCAGGCGATCTCGAAATCCAAAATCTCTTGCTCCTCATATCTTATGCGATTGGACAGCTGGAATTTCACCTCCGCGAAACCTTCGGACAGCGCCGGGTCAGCTTTGATGCGATCCAGAATTGAAACTACCAGATCCAGGTCGCTCTGTCGAGGCCGGAGCTTCGAGATTCCCCTTATGGTGAGCCGCTCCTGATCGAAGCCGACCTCCGTTAAGGCGATATCCTCCGGCAACACCTCCGCCAAATGGGCAAGTTTTTCAGCCCACAACAACCGCCTTTCGACCAGATTCGCCAGGGCAAAGAGATCCTCCTGGGAGATGTATTCCTCCGAGCTCTCCAGCTCGGCGATCTTTCTGTCCAGCTCCGTGATGGTTTCCCTCTTGGCTTCCATCTGAGATCTGGTGAGGTAACCGAAGTAAAGTGCCACTGCAGAAATCAAGAGGATTGACACCACATAGGCTCCGACAGTGAGCAGCTGCCTTTTCCTCCTCCTTTGCTGATAGAGGTCTAGGCGGTTGGAGGCCTTATTCAGATTTATCCTGAAATAGTCGACTGCCATCTCAATCCTGCCTCAAAGCCATGCCCAGAGCCACCGCCAGTTGAGGCACAAGCTGTCTGGGGAAACCCACCGGAAGCTGCAGCTGATCAGTGGGGTCGTATAGCTCTACTGTTATCTCCAACTCCTGGCCCAGATAGGTATCAAGTCCCGCAATCAGGGCCGAACCCCCGGCAAGGAAGATTCTCTGAAAATCACGTCTCCCGGTCTCTTTGGTATAATAGCGGAGGGAGCGCCTTATCTCCTCCACCAGACTCTGCTGCGCCGTCTTTCTTGCGACCTTTATGCTCAACCCCGGGGGCTGTCCATTCGCTCCCGCAGCGGCGGCTTCGAAGAAGATGCCGTTTTCCTTCTTGAACCTGTCTGCTTCCCCGTACTCCAGATTGCGGAGGCTGCGGATGTCCTCGGTGAAATGATGTCCGCCAAAGGGGATGTCCCGGCTGAAGAACAGATCCGTGGAGCCGTAAAACGTAAGCTTGGAGCTTCTCGCTCCGATCTCCAGAAAAAGGTAGATTTCCTCGGGCTCGACCTTCTGTGTCAAAAGATAGGAGTTGACCAAAGCCAAAGACTCGGCATCGATGATCCGGGGTTTGATTCCCACCTCCTTCATCATATTCACAAATGAGGAAAAGGTTTTTTGGGTCGTGGCAGTCAGGAGAATCTCCATGTGGGAACTCTCCATGTCACCGGAGAGAATCTGAAAATCCAGGATGGCCTCCGACTCATCCAGAGGCAGATGCTTCCGGGCCTCGAAAGCTAAGGAGGATTCCATTTCCTCCGGGGCCAAGGGGATGGTCCGCACCTGCTGCACGGAAACGTACGGCCCTCCTATAGAGGCGTTTACGTTCCGCGCTCGCCAGGGGTGGATCTTCATCTCCCGGAAAACCTCTTTCACCGCGCTGGCGACCTGTCTGGGAGGCGGACCCTCGAGGTTGAATTCCTGATCAGCAGAGTAGATCTCTTTGACGGCGCAGTTGGATATCTTGACTCCGGTTTTGTCGCCGGACAGCTCCACCAGTTTGACGCTGTGGCTGCCGACGTCGAGACCGTATGTACGTTTGGCCATTGAACCTTCTGCCTGAGTAGGTCATCTACTCCCAAAACTCAATCCACAGGGAGACCGGGGGGGCCACCTTTATGAAATGAGGTGGTGGGTTGATAACGAACCTCTGGTCGTAATTATACTTCTTGCTGACATATCCACGGCGATTGCCGCCGTACTGAGTGGTGTGCACTTTACCGCGATATCTCTGGGCGATGGAGCCGTAGACCTTAAGGGTTCCCTTTTCGTGATAGTAACTGTAGTCGTAACAGCGATGGATGGAGAACGAGCACTGATCGCCGATGGCTGCCAGCCCGGCGTTTATGATAATGTTGTAGGGAGCATCGTCATGCACCAGAATCCACCTCTCGGAGATGAGGCCCAGACAGTCGTCACAGGTCTCGGGAACATCCCCCTGAAGATCCGAACCTGCATACCTGATGTGGTTTCTTATAAACATAGTATCCGCACACCCCAGGGTGACCCGACCATCCAGGCCGATGGTGGAATTGGTCTCCACCCAGGTGTTGCCGTTGACGAAGATAGCCTGCCGCTGCGGGAGCGGAATTTTAGGCGCTTGCTCCCAGGTGTCGGGAACCCAGGTTCTGCCGCTGTCGGGGCTGGTGCGCATCATGTAGTAGTAATCCTCGAACCTTATCCAGGTCCACTTGTGGCCGGGATTGTAGAAATGGTCCGGATAAGCATTCTCCCGGACCTCCTGCGCAAAGACCGGGAAATAGATCTTGGAGGCCGGCAATCTGTATTCCGGCCGACCGAAGAACTGCCCGTAGCTGGCGTCGGGGTCGAAGCGGGTGGAACAGGAGGAAACTGTCTTGTAGAACACCGGCCGGCCGTAAACCTCCTGGAGGTGAATAATGTCGTTGGAATGCACCTTCCCATCCAGAGTGTCCGGACCCCAGAAGCGGATGACCGTTCCCAGATAGTCGTGCTCTTTGTCGGTCAGATAGAGATAGTCGGCAAAGGTGTTGACTTTGGTGGAGAACCAGATCTGGCCTCTGACCGGTTCCCCGCGGTGAGAGTAATCTCCCTCTCCGGCGCCAAGGATCCAGTACTCGAAGCCATAGCTGTAAAGCTCCTGCCTCTGGGATTGCAACATCATCTCTGAGCGAAACTTAACTCCCGGAAGAAGCTCCACCTCTCCCAACTTCTGCTCCTTTCCCCATATCTCCGGCCGACCCTGCAGATTCGCCAACCCTTCGCTGATGCCGGCTTGACAGGCCCACATCGCCAATCTCTGGTCCAAGACTCGGTCAACGGCGTTCACCTCGCTGTCGACGAATTTCAAGAACGCCAGGCCGGTGGTGACCAGAACGAAGGTCAAGACCACCGCCATGACCAAAATCGAGCCTCCTTGCCCCTCTGGCCGGAAACGGGACTGTTGTCTTTGAGGCAACACCATCGTCCAACGCTCAACGTTTCTCTTAATATAACGAATAAGTTCCCGTTGGAAACAACTAATTGTCAGATTTCAGTCGCCCCGACAGCATGCGCCAGATCTTATCGACAGGCTGTCGTCAAACCTGTTAGTCATGGTTATCTCAAAATCGACCAAATAATCCCGAGACTGGTTGCATACCGATTTCCGATAAGCGTTATCCGGGATCTCGAATTCCAAATTCACGACCTGGAGTTGGTAGCGGTCCTGATCGATGTTTTTGCCTCCCATGGGAAGAAGCCTGCCGCGAAGAGACTCTCCGGTCTTATCCCGATAGATGCACTTCTCAAAGGGATGGAAGTAGACACTCACTTTCTCTTCAGCGTTACAGGGGCCCCTCTCATCGCTGGAATATATCTTTAAGTGGTTGCCCTTCCCGCCGTGGTAGTTTAAGATCCGCAGGTATTGCCCCTGGCGAATCTCCTGTTCCACAATTCTGACCGCGGCGCTCATCTCTCTCTCCATAGAGAGACGTCCTTCGGTCCTTCGCCAGATTTGGATGGCGTCGGCATACACCTTCACCAGCCCAACTACCACAACCCCGGCCAAAAAGACCCCCATAAGGAGCTCCACCAAAGTTAGACCTCTTGTTTTTCTATTTGAAGTTCCTAACATGGCCTTTCCAATAGTCTCAGGCAGCAAGTTACTGCCATCTATCCCTGCCTGGGAATAAGATACGATCTCATCTCGACAGTGTAGCTTCTCCCGCTTTGCTCGGTCCACGTCAGTGTTATGTGAACATCGTTGTAAGTCGGACTCCCTCCACTGTATTCGTGTCCGGCAGGCCTGGCCTTAATCGTGAGCGACCCTTTTACATCATCGTACTGACCACGACCACGCTCCTCGATCACAACTTGCTCCTTAGTGTCGCGCTTTATGGGAAATTTGCCGTCGATCTCGTTCTTCAAATACTCCATCCGCCGTTGAACCAGGGAGATGGCCTTGAGGCGGTGTTGCTGCTCCCCCAGCAACTCCACCCCGTAGGTGAACATCTGGTAGAGCCCAATACACCCGATCCCAATGATGACCACTGCAACCAGCACCTCAATGAGGCTCACCCCTTCATGGCTTTTCAGAGGGTTTCTCGTAGGAGCCATAAGGTACCATTCGAATTCAGGGTTCGGGCTGGTAGCCCCCTTCCGAGGCTGAGAAGAGCTTGGGATTGGAGGCCCTTTTCAAGGCCTCGGAACGGTCGATCAAGCCTTCGGAGACCAAGTTGAGAAGCGCCTGGTCCATGGTCTGCATCCCGAGCTTGGCGGAAGCTTGAATTATGGAAGGGATCTGGTAGATCTTGTCTTCCCGGATCAGGTTTCGGATGGCGACGGTGGCAATCATCGTTTCGCAGGCGACCACTCGCCCACGACCATCCTTTCTGGGGATCAGGGTTTGGGTCATGACCGCCTCGATTGACTCCGAGAGCATCGACCGTACCTGCGCCTTCTGGGAGGCCGGAAAGACGTCGATGATGCGATCGATGGTCTTGGCGGTGCTGGAGGTGTGCAGAGTGGTCAAAACCAGATGCCCGGTCTCGGTGGCGGTCAAGGCTAAAGAGATGGTCTCAAGGTCGCGCATCTCTCCGACCAGGATCACGTCCGGGTCCTCGCGCAGGGCGGAGCGCAACGAGTGAGCAAAAGAGCGAGTGCTGGTGCCGAGCTCGCGCTGATTTATCAGACTGTTCCTGCTGTCCTGGAAATACTCAACCGGGTCTTCAATGGTGATGACGTGGCATTCCTTGTGTTGGTTTATCCAGTCCACCATTGTGGCCAGGGTTGTGGTTTTGCCGCTGCCGGTGGGGCCGGTTAAAATCACCAGCCCTTTCTCCTTTAGAGAGAGCGATTTCAGGATGTTGGGCAGACGGAGTTCCTCGAAGGAGCGGATCTCAGCTGGAATGACTCTGAAGGCTCCCGCCTCTCCACGTATCTGCTTGTAAATATTCACCCGGAAACGGGTGCTATCATCGATTTCCTTGGAGAAGTCGACCTCGTAACCCTGCTCGAATTTCCTCCGTTGCTCCTCGTTCATGGCCTGATATATCAGCCGCCGAATATCCTCTCGGGTCAGCTCTGGAAGCTCCAGTTTCCTCAAGCGTCCGTCGATCCGTATCATCGGCTCGGAGCCCACCGACAGATGTAAGTCCGAAGCTCCTTGCTCCTTGGTGAATTTTAGGAGCTGGTCGATGTGCAGACTCTTGATACTCTCAGTGGTCTCAATTGCCAAGGTAGGTCTCCGCTGGAGCTATTGACCGTAACTGTCGGGGGTCCACTCGCCGATCTGGGCGTCGAAGATAACCTTCCTGCCGGCGCCGCCCCGCATCTTCTCAGTGCTGGTAGCGATAATGGTCCTCAACTCCGAGGGACTCGAATTAACCTGGAGGCGCCAGCGGTCGAGGGTGCTCTGGTTCAAGTCGATCTTGAGATTATCGATATTGGTGGTGTAAGCACCGTAGGTGGAGAAATAAACCTTCTCGGCGGCCAGCACGGAGGCGATGGCCTCCTGAGCTTCGGCGGCGCGGGCGCTGTCAACGTATCTGGAATATACCGAAACTGCGATGGCGGCCAGAATAGCGATGATAACGACAACTACCAATACCTCCACCAGGGTGAACCCCCCTCCCCTTTTAGAGAACAGCTTCATCATTGTGTCTCCTAAGATATACCGTTTACAACTTCAGATATCACCAAGACAATATAACCTCTTTCAGCAGTTGGGCAAGCTGAAAAGCAGTCTTTCAGAATCCATTACAGTCTCGGAGGGACTCCTCCTTTCGGAAAAAGGGAACCAGATCACATCTCCGCCGTTCCCCCCCGAGACTGCATTGGTCTAGCTTCAATTTACAAGAAAGATAGGATTGGTCAACGAAAATCTGATTCTGTCTCGTCCAGTTGTGGCAGTGATGGGTAGTGACAAGTAAGTGCTGAGTGGTTAGTAGTCAGTAGTAAGTAGTAAGTGGTTACCGGTTAGTGGCTGACCGGTGATTATCGGCAACACTGTGTCCACCGGGGATTATCGATCACTAATTGCTGATTGCGGTTTGGAGGGCCGGTTTTTCCACCTTGCCCACCAGATGTTCTACAGTGAGCCTCAACCCTTGACGGAAGTTCACCTCGGGATGGTAACCCAGCAACTGTTGAGCTTTAGTTATCTCCGCCAGGGATTGCCTCACATCTCCTGGCTTTGGAGGGGCGTATTTAGGTTTGATATTGGTTCCCATTATCTGGTTTAGCATTGCCGCCAATTGATTCAAGTTGAAGCTGACCCCGCAGGCCACGTTTATGATCTGGCCGGCGATCCCCTCGGATTGACAGGCCAGGAGGTTGGCCGCGACCACGTTGGAAACGTATGTGAAATCCCGAGATTGTTCTCCGTCTCCGTAAATCACCGGAGCATCTCCTCGAGAGAGCTGCATGATGAACTTCGGAATGACGGCGGCGTATTGCGAGGTGGGATTCTGCCTGGGACCGAAGACGTTGAAATACCTCAGACAGACTGTCTCCAATCCGTAAAGACGATGATAGCTAATGCAGTATTCCTCCCCAGCCAATTTTGTAATTGCGTAAGGTGAAAGCGGCTCAGGCTTCATCTGCTCTCGTCTCGGAAGGCTGCTGCTGTTGCCGTAAATGGATGAAGAGGAAGCATAGATGAACTTTTTGACTTTGTTTCGCCTGGCGGCTTCCAGCAGGTTTAAGGTCCCGTTTATGTTGACCTCGTTGGAGGTCAAAGGATTGTCAACAGATCTCTCCACGGAGGGCAGGGCCGCCTGGTGAAGGACGAGATCTACACCCTCCACCGCGTTTGTGACGGTCCAGTAGTCACGAACATCCCCCTCGAAAACCTCTATTCTATCTTCAAGACCGGCCAAATTGCTTCGGCGGCCGGAGGAAAAATTATCTAAAACGCGCACCCTCAGGCCGCGGTTGACCAAGGCCTCAACGATGTTGGAGCCGATAAACCCGGCCCCTCCAGCCACGAGATAGAGCATCGTTCTCCCCTCTTCGAAATCGGATCTCTCTGAAGCGGTATATCGGAAGCTTTCGGGGGGAGTTCAAGGGGAGGGCACAAAATAACCCTTGGGCTAGAATTCGAGCGGATTGGAAGCACAGGAAATATCCCCAGATAAACAACCCCCAATCACCTGTCAGGTTCAGGGGGGTTCAATACTGCCCAGCTCTAGAGACGTTAAGAGCTCAGCCTGAGAGGTTTCTGCCGACACCGACGTAGTTGAATCCCAATGCCTTCATCCTGGCCGGAGAGTAAATATTACGCCCATCGACAACGTTGGGTTGTCGCATCAGACTTTTGAGCTTCCGCAGATCCAGTTCGCGAAACTCATTCCACTCCGTTATCACTACTATGCAGTCGACACCCTCGGCGGCGGCATAAACGTCCCTGACATAAATGATATCGTTGAGATGTTTCGACGCCTCCTTGGAGGCGATGGGGTCGTAAGCTCTTATCCTCGCTCCCTTCTGTAGCAGTTTCGGGATGATTGTCAAGGAGGGAGCCTCCCG
>LIZU01000131.1 GCA_001302725.1 candidate division Zixibacteria bacterium DG_27 | reverse complement strand
ACCATCCTCTGCCAGATTATAGGCGATGTTGGTGCGGGCATTAAAGGGACTGGGATAGGCCTCCAGAAGAGCATTTCCTGATACTAACTCCGCCTCCGACTCCTCTCCAAAGATGTCGGACCATCTAAAGACGCTCCCAGGAGGAACTCCTCCACCCGCAAGCTTGGTGAAGTGGAAATAAGAGCTATCAAGCTTCGTATCCGGATAGTAACCGACATAGCCGATGTAGGTGTATTCGCCCGGCGGAGCCCAACGCTTTACCCGATGAGAGATGGTCTTCAGAGAGTCGCCGTATGGAGCCAGGTATATGTCTTGGTAGAGCCGCTTGGGACCTAATATGTGGCCGGTGGGCAGAAGCACCATCGACCAGGCATCCACACGCACAGTCGCGTTTGTGCTGTTGGTGACGACTCCGTCGTAACTGAAGTGCCCCCCTTCCGGAGGTATCTGAATCGGTGGATTATGGGGGATAAGTGTGACCTGAACCTCCGTTGGGACATTCTCCCACCAGGAAATATGCTTGCCGTAGTAGGCACATGCTAAGACGTCAAGATCGTAGTCGCCATCAATGTCAGCAGCAGACCCGCTGTGAGCGCCGTAGAAATACGAGCTAATAATATGCTCGGTGAAGTTCTGTTGCCCGTCGTTTTCCCACCATCTGACTTTGTTATCACCTCCATTGGATTGATTGGTGCCAAGCACATCCATGTCGCCATCGAGGTCTAGGTCAGCCGGGAATACGCTGCTAGGCACTCCGAGCGTCTGAATGTTGCGTTCAGTGAAGTTCTGCCGGCCGTCATTTTCAAACCATGATGTTCTCGGCCTACCTACAGCCAAAAGATCCCTGTCGCCGTCACTATCCACGTCCGCGGCACAGATGCTGGAAGGATCAGGGAAGTTAGCTAGCCAGTGCCTGGTGAAGTTCTGCGAGCCGTCATTCTCCCACCAGGCCATTTCATCAAGGCCGTGGGACCCAGCTATGACATCCACGTCGCCATCACCGTCAATATCATCCGCGAATACCAATTTGTCCAATCGCTGGCTATGTCGTGCTGCGAGAAGTTCTGGTTCCCATCGTTCACCCATATTGTGATTCTGGAATCTGCTGCCTCCTCGAAGGCCGCCTGAGTCATAATGTCGATATCCCCATCACTGTCCATGTCCACACCAAAACATTTCCAGAAGTTGGCGTCATGGGAGACCCTATGTTGGGTGAAGTTCTGCGAGCCGTCGTTCTCCCACCAAGAGAGATCACCACTACCCCAATATGTTCCACTTGCCAGAACATCCAAGTCGCCGTCACCATCGATGTCAACAGCGCTGACGCTAGGCGGGTTGCTTGACCAGTTTTCCACGATAGGATGCTCAGTCCAGTTGATTTCAACAGCAAAACCAGCGGTTGGCAGGGAAAACGCCAAAAGGCCGCAGAGAACGGTAAGGATAATTGCCTGTCTCATTTTAGGTCTCCTTTTGTCAAAAGATTTGTTAAAAATGGATACGGTAAAAGGGGAAATAGCAGACTTTGAATCTATTACTGCAGACATCTTTAGCCTCCTTTTGTCAAAACACTTCTCAAAGCTTTGATACAACCTTCGTGACAGCTATTTAATCTCTACTGCCGAGGCCGGGGTTAATCCCTCCCCCGCAATCAATTATAGGAGAAAGCTCCATTTGAGACCCGAGAGGGAGAAAATTAATCCTACTTATGCAGCAGCAAATCACGTGAGTTGGTGGGCCTCTATTGAGGGAAAATGCCAAAAACACCACAAACCTCCGCTTTGATGCTCAGAGTCAAAGTCTGCCCGCAGAGTGTGCTCAGAAGCAAAAGACGATCAGCGCGATGATGGGCAAGGTAACAATGTCAATCTGCTTCCCAAGTATAATCTTGTATCAATGGTTTGTCAACAGCTTTTCGGGGAATTTAAGAAATTTACAGCTTGGTCAAGACCGAGGCGATAGCTTGTCTTCTACACAGTTGAAGCGAACTCTGAGTTTCTCGCATGCAAAAGGGCGGCAGGGTGATAGAACCTCGCCGCCCTCATTTAACCGTAAGATAGTTCTTACTTCACTAAGTTCATTCTTCTGATCTCGGAGAACTCCCCAGCCTGCAGCTTGTAGAAATAGACGCCGCTTGAGACCTCTGAAGCGTCCCAAGTGACGGTGTAGTAGCCAGGCTGATGATAACCTTTAGCCAAGGTAGCCACTTCCTGGCCCCAGAGGTTGTAAACCTTAAGCTCGACCTCAACTCCACTATCGACGGTGTATGCGATCCTCGTGGAGGCGTTGAAGGGGTTGGGGGAATTCTGGCTGAGGAAGAAGCCGTTGGGGAGGCCCAGGTTGGAACCGTCAACAGTAGTCTTTTCTTGAAACCCTTGGAGCAGCTCCCACTGTTGGGAGGCAAGATCTCCGGCCTTCCCAAGCGTCGGCGTTACTCTGAACCCAAAGCTCTCCTGATGCCAGATTCCGTGCGGATACTCTCCCACGTAAAGGTTGTACTTATGTCTTCCTGTGGGTGCTCCCATCGGAACCCGCTGTGAGATCGTCTGATGAACGTGCTGATACGGCCCAAGGGTGACTTCGACGGGCCCGAATACTGGCCCGTACCGGCCACCTCTTTGCCCAAAATATACCGTCGCCCAGAAATCGACCCTCTTGGTGCTGCCGGTGTTGTTGTCTCCGTCCACGATATAGGAGAGAGTCCCCCCGCGGGGCACTACCCGGTTCACCGGCTCGGCATCGAAGGTCACGTGATCGAACTTCCGAACCAGACGAATGGCAGCAGGGAGATCGATCAGCCCCCATCCGTAAGTGTTGTCGTTGCCGGTCGGGCCCAAATCCTCGGCGGTCTGCATCAGGGCTCCCAGGACCTGCTCCACCCGGCCACGTGAGGACAGGCCATGGAGGTTCCCGAGAGGTTGATGTAACCGCCGTAGGCGTATGCCGACCTCACATCTTCCCCCGGGGCCGCGACCTCGGGAGTTATGGCATCGGGGCCGAACTCCACGCAGGGGGAGGGCCCCCTCGCTGACCAGGAGGGTGCGGATTTGTTGATGTCAACCGCTCCCACGGCGTAGGCGTTGTAGTCGGTGGTCTTGCGGTTGCCGGGAACCCGCAGGCCGCTCGATCCTTCGTTCCCGGCGGAGAAAAGAACCATAATGCCGGCGGCGGCCATATTGTCCAGCACCTCCCAGTATCTCTCGTCACAGGGGTCGTTGGGGAAGTTGCTGAGGTGATGACCCCAGGAGTTGCTGACGGTGGCGGGAACGTGCCAGGGCTGGGTCTGTTCCCTTGCGGGCTCAATCAACCACTCCAAGCATTTGATGTAGCGGCCGGACCTCTCGTCCAGATTGCCGCCACGGTCGACGTCGGAAGCTGCTATCCACTCTGCTCCGATGGCCACCCCGATGGTGTCGCCGGTGTTAGAGTCGATACCGCACTGACTCCCCATGGTGTGGGTGCCGTGGTAACTGGAATCCCAGGGGTAAGTGGTCCGGGTCAGGGAATCCCGCCAGGCCCATTCAGGATGCCCGGCATAGCGGGGATCAAAACCCCTCCAGTTGTCGTGCAGGGAGGGGTGATCCGCCTCCACCCCGGTGTCTAAATTGGCGACCAGGACTCCCTCTCCGGTGTAGCCCATTGCCCAGGCGCTGTCGGCTTTTATCATTGTCAAATTCCACTGCGCTTTGGAGAGGCTGCTGTAATCCGGAGGGCTGAAGGAAACCGGCTCTATCAGTTTCTCCTCCCGGTCGTAGTACACGGCATAAACATCCGCCCGGCAGGCGAGATCGTAGAGAAGCTCCTCTTTCACCGAGGCCCCCACCATATTTGCAAGCCAGAAGGGGGTGACGCTTTCAACTCTCCCCTCCCTTTCAGCCTGTTTTAGGAATGATAGCAGATCTTTCTGGGTTCGGGAGGCGGTCTCTTTCAAGGCCCCAACCACGACCTGATGCCTTTCCCACAACGTCGCCTCTTTTTGGTCAAGCTGGAGGGTCAGTCCGGGGATATCCGCTTGTTCCTCCAAAAAGATTATGACCGGTATGTAGGCATGATCCGGTAACTCCGCGGGGTCGAAGGCCACATAGCCCGCCAGTGCCGGAATTGCCCCCAGCAAGATAATCGCTAAAACAATAGCTCTGAAGGTTGACATCTTTAATTACTCCTTAGTTCTGACTTCTTTTGAGGGCAGGTCTGGTTGTTTCTCTCTCTCACCTCCTTTCTCGACAAGGAAAACAATTCCCGATTGGTTGAGAGGTAATGACTGTTTCATCTCCGGATCGTTCCGGCAAATCGCTTGGTTCTCTAAGTCGGGATAGCTCCCACCCGGGAACCACTGAAGCGAAAATGTAGAAGAACAGGCACAGTAATTATAAGGTATTTTCCTGCTTTGTCAACTTCTATAGTGAGGGGTGCTGTTTTCTGGGGGCCGAGATCTGCCCGTTGGGGTCGGGTAAAGCGATAGCTCTTTTATGCGGAGAATGTCGAGAGTCCTGCGGACATATGAGTTTTCGAAATTCCCCTTACCGGCTGCTGATCGCCAAGCTTGAAAGCCCCGCGTCGAGGAAGATGTCGATCTTCTTCTCTGCAGTGGAGTAATCCTCTGAAAGGTAGGTGGACCCCGAGGGTTTTTCCAATTTGATGCCTCTGTGGTCAAAAGAACTCAAGGCTGTATCCTTTATCAGTTTCAGGCCGACACCCTTGGGGATCTGGATATGCAGATCCGAGACTCCGATGTCGATGCGGGCCCGAAGATGCTCGGCGCGGTCTCCAAACTTCAGGCTGATGTCACACACTCCCCCGTCTAACTTGAAGTCGGTCAGCTCCAAATCGGAAAGGTCCAAATCCAACCCACAGGCGCCAACGTCGACGCTCAAATCAAGGGGATACTTGTTGGAAACCTCGATCTTAGCGTCATTGTGATGTTTCCGGGAGAACAGCGAGACGCTTTTCTGTTCACTTCGGATCTTTATGGACACCACTCCCTCGTCGACATCGTAGCGGCAGCGAGGAGGATCCCGGTCACAGTCAAACTTCGCAGAGAGAAGGGCCTCCTCACCACTTCTGATCCACAATGAACCTGCCCCGAAGTCGATATCGAGTCTGACCGCACTGCAGGCACCTTCGTCCTCTACACTCCAGTGATAAAGCTCGCGGTCATACTCCTCGAAATCGCCGGAATACTCCTCCTTCGAGAACCCCTGATAGTAGATCACCCCCACAAAGGTCAGAGCCATAACGATCGGTGACAGATAGGTGAGACCACTAAGTCTGCTGTCGCGGAAGAGCCTTTCCAGACCGAAGCAGATAAGGATAACCGGCCAGAGTCGAAGCAGATCATACCAGACGTCCCAGTCTAAGAGAGCGAAGTTGTTCAAAAGCAAAACCGCCCCGATGCCGATCAAAAAGACACCTCTGCGAACGATTTTGGCGCTCATCTTAGGCCTGTTTAGAGAAGCTCTTCGACAGGACGACGATTCCGATAATGATCAAGGCGATGGGCCAGAGTCGGTCGAAATTGAACCAGGACCAGATGTAGATGTTGTTGAGCAGGAATATGATTCCCAGGACCACCAGGATGGCGCCCACCCACAGTTTCCCCTTCCCCGGTTCATTCCGGTGGAGAGCTTCCAGCTTTCGGTCAATCTTCTCGGTGACCTTACCCAGCTTTTCCTCTGCCGGTGAGGAGACCCCACCCTCTTCAGCTTCGGCCTGGGCTTCCTCTTCGAGGGCAAAGGGTTTTTGAGGGATTATTATCCAGGCGATGATGTAGGCGATAATTGCCGCCCCCCCGGCGAAGACCAGAAGCACCGCCGCCAGGCGGACGATTGCGGGATCGATGTCGAAGTATTCCGCCAGACCTCCACAGACCCCACCGATCATAGAGTCGGCGCGAGAACGGTATAGTTTTCTTGCCATCATTCCTCCCCGTTATTTCAAGTATAACCTAACACTATCTTCAAGTATTCCTACGAAAATGCGGTCGTAATGTTACGGAGTTAAAGGCTGGTCTCTGGGGGCGCAGGGGGCTTTACCCTCTTCGGTCTCCTCAGAATAATGAAAACAACCACCCCGATGATGACCACCGCACCCAGGGTCACA
>LIZU01000019.1 GCA_001302725.1 candidate division Zixibacteria bacterium DG_27 | reverse complement strand
AACTCTGGAGGGGACTATGTAATGTACTGTGGGTGAAGCGGCGGCGATCAGCCGTTTGATCCCACTCCCGGTACGGGAGAAATTCACGAAGATCCCCTCTTCAGAGACCCCTCCGGACAGAACTATCGTTTAAGCCTCGGTTCGCCCTGCATCGACGCCGGGAATCCTACCTCGCCCCCGGACCCGGACGGCACCGTTGCGGATATGGGAGCGGTCTTTTTCAACCATCCGGCGCAAGTCAGCATAGCTCCTAACAACCCGCCCATCGTCATCCCGCCCGAAGGAGGAGCTTTCAGCTTTGAAGCCACCATCGCCAACAACAGCGACATGGCCGTGGAGGTCGAGGTCTGGACGATGGCAGATGTTCCCGGTGTGGGTCATTACGGACCGCTCCTCAGGCGGACTTTGCACCTCTCTCCGCATCAGACCATCTACCGTCCCAGTCTCTCGCAGAGTGTTCCCGGTTTCGCTCCGGCGGGCGACTACTATTACATAGGTTACGTGGGGAACTATCCAGATAAGATGGACAGCTCCTCCTTCGCCTTCTCCAAGGCCGGCGAATCAACCGCGGGTAGATGGTTGGTGGACAGTTGGTTCGAGAAGCGTTCAGGATCTGATGAACCGGTCAGGGCTTCGCTTCTGGGCAACTATCCCAACCCCTTCAACAGCTCCACCACCATCAACTACGAGCTCTCCTCCGGCGGGGAGGTCAGGCTGGAGGTCTTCACCCTCCTCGGCGAGAAGGTGACAACCTTGGTCGACCGTTGGCAGGTGGCGGGATACAAATCGGTTAGCTGGGATGCCTCCAGAGTCTCCTCCGGGATTTACTTCTGCAGACTGACGGTCGGTGACTACACTGAAACCAGGAGGATGTTCTTCATCAAGTAGCCGCGGACATAACGTTCGATCGGTTTTTTGCTCCAAATCTCCGGTTCAAACGTATATTGTAGTTGAGCAAGTTGAAATGGGAGACGAAAGTAAGAGAGAGTGGAAGAGGTAACCATATAAGGAGAGGAAGCAGAAGATGGGCTTGAGACAGAAAGTGAGAGAAAACCTCCAATCGTCATTCTTGGTGGCCTTGATCGGTATCGCCCTCCTCATCGCTCAGACCGGCTTTGCCGCCGTGAGCCTGCAGGAGGTTTACGAGAACGCCGGTCCCGGAGAGGGCTACGACAAATTGATGATCTTAGATCCTCAAGAGACCTACATCGGGGATCTGTGGATAAGCGGTTATCTCACTGTTTGTATCCGCGGCAACGGCGCCCTGGTGACTGCGGAGGGGGGGAGCTGCTATTCTATCGCGGCTTTTGGGGCCATAGTGGATGTTGACCACCTGGTCATCGAGGCCGACCGGGTCGGCATCCTCTTCGGGTTTGCCTCCTCCGGCAAAGTGAGGAACAACACCATTGTGGGAGCCGACGACTACGGCATCCGCACCTATGACATCAACCTGACCAACGGTGTGGAGATCTTCAACAATATCATCGTGAACAACACCTACGGCATTTACTGCGACGACGGATATCTCCCGGAGTACATCGCTTATAACGACCTGTGGAATAACCTCGAAGGTAACTACATGAAATACTGCGAGGGGTGAGGGGGCGGTTCGGTGGAGCCGTTTGCTCCTTATCCCGGTACGGGAGAGATTCACGAAGATCCGCTTTTCGTCGATCCTGAGAATCATGATTACAGGTTGGATGAGGGTTCCCCCTGCAGAGGAACCGGCAGAGGCGGAGAGGACATGGGCGCTATACCTTATATGACTGGCGTCGAGGAGTTAGTGGAAGCTGAGCTGCCAGAGAGAAGTCTCCTTTCGCAGAACTACCCCAATCCATTCAACGCAGCTACTGTCATCCACTATCAGTTGCCGACTGCCAACCACGTCAGGATGGAGGTATACGATCTGCTCGGCCACAGGATTGCCAGCCTGGTCGACTCTCGACAGCAGGCAGGAGAGAAAAGAGTGATCTGGGATGGCTCCGGCTTCCCCTCGGGCGTTTATTTCTACAAGCTGACCGCCGGTGATTTCTCAGACATGAACAGGATGGTTCTGCTCAAATAGAAGAGGGGATAAGCTCAAGGAAAGCTACAAACGCGTGGCTTGAAGCTCTAATTCGGGGGAGATTCCGGCTGATCTTGTCAATCCAATCTCAGCGGGGCAGTGCTCAATCTTCGAGCGGGGTTTTTGAGCTGCTGGCGTTCACGGCAAACCTTGATGATTTCCCATCCCTTCCTCGCCGGTTCAATCGGCGAGAGCGAAATGTGACAGGATAGGGAGCCTTCAGTCGGTTCAAAAAGATTACACATTTCCGGGCATCAGATTTAGCCCCAAAACGATCAAGGGCTTGACTTTTGCTAAATTTGTGGTATAATATATAAAACTTCTTTGAAAGGTTGCTAATAGGAGAAAATGATGTTCACACACAGAAAGCTCGCCCTTGCTATCCTCATCTGCTTGCTTGCCTGCTACGTTATCGCCTGCGCAGAGGGTGGGGGCTATCTCCCCGCAAGTAAATCCAATAGAGATCTGCCTTACAATGTTGTTCTGATCATTATCGATACCCTCCGGCCAGATTACATGGGATGCTATGGTTACTTTCGGAACACCAGCCCCAGGATGGATGAAGTCGCGGAGCAAGGGGTGATCTTCAAGAACTGCATCTCGCAGCGGAGCTTGACCCACCCCAGTATCACCTCTATCTTCAGCTCCAAGTATCTTAAGACTCACGGAGTAACAGCAAATGGCATGGTGTTGGCCCCTCATCATAAGGTCATAGGTGAGATGATGAGCGAGGCCGGCTACCTGACGGCCGGTTTTCTCACTAAACTTTGCTCCAACCATTTCGTGCGGGGGCTTGATACCGTCTACTGCTTCGAATACCATCGGTTCGAGGACTGGGAGACGGAAGATACCGTTACCGCTCACGCCCTATCTTGGTTGGAGGAGAATCAGGATGAAAGATTCTACCTCTGGCTGATGTACAAAGACCCCCACTGGGACTATCATCCCCCGCCACCTTATGACACTCTTTACGACCCTGGCTACACCGGCCCCTACAGAGGAGATCACCAAGAGGCGCAGCTGATCTGCCGGGACAGGATTGATCTCTCCCCAGAGGATAAATACCACTGGCGCGCTCTCTATGCCGGGCAGATAAACTCCACCGACACCTACGTCGGTATGGTGATGGATAAGCTGGAGTCACTGGGGCTCGCCGATTCCACCCTGGTGGTTATTGTCGCAGACCACGGAGAAGAGCTTCTAGAACACGGCTGGGCGATGTATCACGGCCAGTCCATCTACAGGCAATGTCAGCATGTTCCCTTGCTAATGAGGTTACCTGCTGCAATCGCTGCCGGGAGCGTCGTAGAGAGCCAAGTGCAGTGTATTGACATCCTGCCCACGATATTGGATGCGGTCGGGTTAGAGCATCCGCCCGGGTCGGAAGGGGAGAGCCTCTGGGAACTGATTTCCGATCCCGGCTATCCCCACTCCTCTTACGCCTTTCAGGAAGGGTCCCACGGCCTAATAAACTCGGTGATGCGCGATAACACCTGGCATTATATCTATAACCCCTACTGGTCGGCTCCCTGTATCGATTATCTCACCGAGGAACTGTACAACATGGCCGAAGATACTGCAGAACAGAACAACCTCGTAGAAGTGTATCCAGCGCTTGCCGATACCCTTCAGGAGGTGCTCTTGGGCTGGCTTTTCCCGAACCAACTCCCCTGCGAGATCGATATTGTATTATGTCGCTCGTTTCCCGGGATTGACAAGTTTTTGGTGGCGGCTCGCACCACTGCCGGAGAGCGTAGCAGCGCTCATCTGATTATGCATTATGGCAATAACTACCAGCTTATGCAGTATGACCCCGATTATAACGGCTGGTCTGCCTGGGGAGAAGGCACGAATCCCGGAATGGTGACAATTGAGAGTTTGTGTCAAGGAACAGCTCAGTGTCGGCCCACACTTTCTAGGGATATGATGTCTGACCTTCTAATATATGGTTCTGACATCTACAAAACTCCCTCTGAGATCGACAGGGAAAAGCCCCAAACGGTGGAATTGTGGCAGAACCGTCCGAATCCATTCAATCCCTCAACCGGGGTGAGATACTTCCTCCCCAAGGATTGTCATGTTAGTTTGAAAGTGTACAATCTGTTGGGAGAGGAGGTGACCACTTTGTTCGAGGGGAATCAGTCGGCGGGCCTCCAGGAGGTTTCCTGGGATGCCACTGAGGTCCCCTGCGGAGTCTATTTCTGCAAGCTATCGGTTGGGGGAATGTCCCGGACCATCAGGATGGTGGTGTTAAAATGAGAGTTAAGGGGCCATCAATAATCCGGCAAACCTCTTCACTGAAATCTTCGAACGATAACGCCGAGGTCTCTTAAGGCCGTTTTCCTCCGGCCTTCGAAATATGAAAGCCGCCGCATTGCTGCTGGCGGCGAAGTCGACCATCGCTGCCTCTTCGATTCCCCTCTATTCTTTGAAGGGCCTTTCGAATATGCTCTGGAACTGGAAGTTCGGGATGATGTAGACCAGATCCGACTCCGAGCTCTGGCAATATCTGCTCTCGGCCTTCTTATCACTGAGCTCCCCGACGGAAAGAACCACGGAGCGACCCTCCTTCAAGGTCAACTCCACGGTATAGTGGGGCTTCGAGAGACCGTATTGCTGCACCTGACCGGGGTCCACGACCTCGGAGGCCTGGAGGTTCGCCAAGGCCCTGACGAGGCTGGTGATCTTTATCTCCTCTAAGCTCTCGAAGGCCGGGAGGGTTTGTACCCATTCATATTCGATTGTTGGCAGCATAGGTGTCTGGACTTCGGTGGTATCCTCGCTGATCCCCGGCGTTTCCGCTCTCTTCTCAAACACCCTTTTTCTCTTGGGGGTGTTGATCGCCATCCGGGTCAACTCTTTCTCCGTGAAGTCGAAGACCTTCAGGTCAGTCCACCTGTTAGAATCGAGCTTTCTTTCCCCCTCGCCGTAGATTCCGAACTGGGTGAGGAGGTTCTCGCTGGCCAGATATACCTTGCTCTCCCCGAAGTGCCTGACAAAAGAGCTCTTCCAATCGGGCCCCTTCTTACCGACCAGGAGGTGAGAAAGCTCTGTTCCCTGCTTATCGTAGAGCACCAGATGGAAGGTTTCCTCTTCCCCGATCTGGAAATCGGAGAGGAGCTCCTCCTTGCTGGAGCGGAGTTGGCCCCGCATTGCTTTCAGACTCTCCAAGAGCTTTTCGATCTGCCTCTCCTGAGCCTTGGCGTTGAAGTTGCTTTTTACCACCCAGCGTTGGTGCGATTTCTCTAAAACTAACCTCTTCTCGGCGGCGGTGTCCTGGTAGGCTTCGATCTTGGCAACTGCCTTCGGGGAGAAGTCCGGGAAAATCCGGACGGTGCTCTCCTCCACGCTGACTTTGGTATGGGTGCTGAGCTGAATCAAGTAGATGACTATCAGGACCACCAGGGCCCCGAGCAAAGTGTACAATGTTTTCTTCTTCATCTAAATCTCTCCCGACTTGGCTCTCACCCCTCCGAGCTCACGAGGCGTTGATAGCTCTCCCGGCGACGGCGACGGAGGAGATACCTGACGATCCCTGTCACCGCCAGAATCAGAGGCACCAAGAGCACCACCAGAAATCTGTAAAGGATCTTGGTTCCCGGGGAGGTCTTCTTTATCAGTCTGGAGGTCTGAAACTTGGTTCTGATGTTGATGAGCTCCTCTCCCAGGGTCAGGGCGTCAACGGCGTTTATGAAAAAGAGCCCGTTGCCGTAGGCGCTGATGAGGTTATTGCTGAACATCTCCGCACAGCCGGTGAGGAGCAGTTTCCCCGGTCTGGGAACGATCGGCTGGAACTCTTCTTCCTCCTCCTTAGCCTCCGCCTCGGTGTCACCCGGCAGCTGGGGCCAGGGTGGGGGTTCTCCCTCGAAGGCTTGAGGAAACTGGCCGGTCAGAAGCAGCGCCAGGAGCTGTTTGCCGGCGAAATCATGCTCTCGGGGATTTATGTCCCCGGGCAGCAAGGGCCTCAACGTGGAGGGGATGCTCCAGCTCTCCGGGCTGGATTCGAACAGGGGGCTGAAAGTTAGCCCCAGACTGTCCACACGGCTTCTGTTCACCGTGAGCGCCGTCCCCCACAAATACAGAAGTGCTCCGATATTATTGGTGATGGAGACCTCCGGGTTCATGTTGGTGGGGGTCACCCGGATCTGTATGGGAAGCTTGACCGGAGTCATTACCGTGGTGGTCATGAAACCTCCGAGAGTCTTCCTCACGGGAATGCTCAAGACCTCCTGGTCGCTGTCCATCAGAATCTCCTCCGATACCGACAGACCGTAATGCTCCAAGACTGAGTTCACCGCCGGACGGTTCATCATCGGCCTTATCTGCAGCTCCCCCTTGGGGTCGGGGTCGTAAGTGAAACGGTAGTTCTGCACCGCCATGAGGACATTCCCCCCGGAGGCCAAGAAGCGATCGATCTCATACAGCTGGCGATCCGCTAAGTTGGTGGGGTCTATCACTGCCAGGGTGCGAACCCCTTCGGGTATCGGTTGTCCCTTAATCAGCCCCACTCGCTCCACCTCGTAGCCCTCCTGGCGCAAAAACTGCGGCAAGGTGGAGTAGTTATCCTGCACTTCGGGAACCTCCTGTCCCATCCGGCGCAACCACTCCCGCATCTTGGGATCCCGATAGCGAGGATTGACATCCTGCATCGGAGAGACGATCCCCACCAACGGCTTGGCCTCCATGGTCAGCCGATAGATTCTGGAGAGCAATTCGTATTCCAGATTCCCCAGAGTGGCGGGAACCACCTGAGGAATGATCTCGTCCTTCTTGTCCAGATAGCCGATTGAGATGGCTGAGTAAATCCTTTTGATTCCGAAGGCGTCCTTCTCGATGGTCTGGGCGTCGAAGGGGAGGATGCCTTTCTCCTCCAGCTGCTTGAGCTCTTCAGCATCGGTGGTGGGATCAATTATCTGATAGTGAAACCTATCCGAAACCGCTGCCAGCTCCCGGAGCTTATCCCCCACGTCCCTGTCCATGGTTTGCATTGCGGAGGGGAGCTTCTCCTTGGGGGAGACGTAGTAGTTTACCTGCACCGGGGCTTCCTTGAGCTCGGAGAGGATCTTCTCCGTAGAATGGGAGATGGTGTAGACTTTATCCTCGGTGAGGTCGAACCTCCCTAAGTTCATTCTGCCCACCACCACGTTGAACATGACCGTCACCGCCAGAAAGATCACCACGGCCAGTGCGAATGCGGACCCCGCCTGTCTGCGGAACTTATGTTCGACGGTGTAGGCGTTCAGAATCAGAAAAGCGACGGTGTAGGAGAGAAAGTAGAGGATATCGCGTAGGTCCAAGACGCCTCGCTCGATGGAGGCGAAATGATACGCGGTTCCCATGCTCCCCAAAAGGAAGGTCCCCAGACCGCTAATCCATCCGTCCAGGACCGCGGCGATGTAGTCGGTTCCCAACATGTAGAAGACAAAGCAGCTCACCATCCCCAGGATGAAGGCCAAAATCTGCTCCTTGAACATCCCGGAGATGAAGATGCCCACCGACAGGAAAAATGCCCCCAAAAATGCCGCCCCCAAATAGCCTCCGATTATCGGTCCGGGGTCGGGATTTCCCAGGATGGTCAAAACCACCGGAATCGGGAAGGTGCCCGCCAGCGCGATAAGATAGAAGGCGAGGCTGGCAAAGAACTTCCCTAAAACCAGGGTGTGAGGCTTCATGGGGAAGCTCTGCAATAAAAGGAGGGTGCCACCTTTGCGATCCTCCGCCCAGAGGCGCATGGTGATCGCGGGAATGAAGACTATCAGGGTGATGATCAAAGCTCCAAAGAATCCCCGCATGTCCGCCATCTCCGCCAAAAAGAAGGCGGTCATGTAGAGCCCGCAGTTTATCACCAGAAAGACGATAATGAAAATGTAGGCTAAGGGGACGTTGAAATAGGCTCTGAATTCTCTCTTGAAAATGGTCCAAAAGTTCTTCATGCTCTTCTCCTCCGCTCAGCGCTCAACAGTCAGGCCTCTGGAAGCCCTGGTGACAGCGATGAAGGTGTCTTCCAGAGAGAGCTCCTGGGGCTTCAGTTCCTTCACCACCCAGCGGTTATCCCTTATCAAAGCGGCAAGCTCTTCCCACAGTCCCTCGTGGGTGGAAGCCTCCAGTTGATAAGTCAGAACCCCATCCTCCTCTTTCATCAGGTTGAACCCCTTGCAGCGAGAGAGGCTTTCCAGAGCTCTTTCGACGCCCTCCTTTTCCGCCTTGACCGAGAGAATCGTCGTCGGGGAAACCTCGACTCTGGCTTGGAGCTCCTCGGCGGTGCCGTCGGCTATTATCTCTCCTTCGCTGATGATGACGATACGGTCGCTGATGACGGAGGCCTCCTGCATAATATGAGTGCTGAAGACGACAGTCTTATCTTTGGCCAGCTTTCTTATCAGATTTCTGATTTCGATGATCTGCAAAGGATCTAAGCCGGAGGTGGGCTCGTCCAAGATCAGAACCTGGGGGTCGTGAATCAAAGCCTGCGCCAGCCCCACTCTCTGCTGGAAGCCTCGGGAGAGCTCGCCGATCGGTCGCCTGTAAACTTCTTTGATTTTGCAGTTCTCCACTACCCAGTCGAGTCGCTCCTTTAACCCATTTTCCCCCAGGTTTCGTCCCTCCCCCACGAATTGAAGGTATTCGACCACCTCCATATCTCCGTAAAGGGGGTTGATCTCCGGCAGATACCCGACCAGCCTCCTAATTTCGATGGGGTCTTCGTGGATATCGTAGCCTCCCACGGTGGCGGTGCCAGAGGTGGGGACTATCTGGGTTGCCAGAATGTTCATGCAGGTGGTTTTGCCAGCTCCGTTGGGCCCCAAAAGCCCCACGATCTCACCTTTGGAGGCCTTAAAAGAGGCCTCCTTTACGGCGACGGTGGAGCCGTAGGTCATTGTCAACTGTTTCGCCTCTATCATAGCAGAATTCTCCACTGGTATCGAAAAAGACTCATACCAATAAACCTCTCAAGAGACCTCGATCGATAAGCGTCCCTGCGTAAATCGAAATGTTATTATACAAAAAAAGAGGGCGTTTGTTCAAGAAAAAAGTGGACTTTGAGAAGAGAAACAGGCTCTGGATTCTGCCCGGAAGGGGTTTAAGAGGGTGGGGACTTGGGGTTGGCTCCAGCGGAGACCACTCCAAAGTGCAGATTGGACTATCACCGGTTTGGTAACTTGGCTCTTGGTTCCCCCGTATACATGGAGGAGGCTCGCTCTCTCACAGAGCTTGCCTGAAGATCCGACCAACTGTGACGTGCATCACCAACCTGGCGGCATCCACGAACGTATTACAAAACTGGCAACTAAAAGAAAGAAGGAGGAACGCCATGAGAAAAGCTTTTGCTATCGGATTAGTTTTCTTGGTTTCTGCTTCCCCTGGGTTCGCAGTGGAGGGATTCGAGGGGAGACCCACCACAAATAACCTCTGGATGCCCACGGGACACACTCTCAACCAAGGAGAGTTCACTGTGGGGATAGGTTCCATCGGGTTCGGTGTCACTGACAATGTCCAGGTTGGGACGAACGTCCTGCTATTTCTGTTCCAGTATTACAACGCGAATGCCAAGGTAAATCTCATCGAACTGCCGGATATGGCTCTCGCCGCCGGAGTCGATTTGGGCCATTTCGACTTGGACCTCTTGGATGATCCGGATGATAAGATCTCTTTTACCTCTCTCTCCCCCTATCTTGGCTTTACCCGAAACCTCACGGAAAACACCGATCTGCATCTGGCAGGACAGTTGACCCATTTCTCTGGTGATGTGGAGATCGAAGATGCCGAGGTGGAGTGGAGCTCCACCGGCACCTCCCTCTCCGGAGGTGTAGAATACAGTTTCACCCATAAAACGAAGTTCCTTGCAGAAGGAGGTTACGACTTCACCTTCGAGGGATTCCGATTGGGCGGGGGAGTGCTTTTTGGGTGGGAGAAGTTCCGATTGAAATTAGGTGTCGGCTACTACAATCCCAAAGACGTGAGCGGGGGCTTTACACTACCTGTCATCGGGCTCTGGTGGAGATTCATGGGATAGAGTCGAGAACCCCAGGGAGGGGTTTCTCTTAAATCCAAGGTTGGACCGGTCGTATTTTCATAGGTGCTCGGGTGGGGGTCCAAAGCCACCCGGAATCTCTCTTCACTGACAATTAGCCCTAACCTCTTTCTAATCCCGTTCCATCAAGATATGTTCTTTCTTCGAAATGGATTGCACCTGTGTGAATACCGTTACACACGATTCCCTGGCCAAGATCTGAACTGAAACAGAGCCGAAATCGTAACCACTTCGCCCCTCCTTCTTATCCCCTTGCCAATCATCATTTTACTGAGGCTCTGACTTCGTCCCGCTGAAGCTGGCGATAAGCCTCCGCAAAGAGATGCCTCAGGGCACAGCAGTTGCGCTTGTCTATTTCTGAAGCAGAGACTCTTTTTGTGTCCACCTCACCTTCTATTAAGGAGGTCAGCTTGAAGTTTGCGAGAATTCTGTTATTTCCGCTCTTGATTGTGGCCCTCTCTTTTTCTATCCCGCAGACATCCAGAAGCGCTCCCTCGGTTCCTGATTTCATCTCCGAGTTGGAGCCAAATGAGAGGATTACAGTCCTGGTCTGCCTCTCCGACTCTGAGCAGATCTCCTCTTTCAAGTGGAAGCTGGTCGCCTCGGGATTAAACAGAGCGCTCATTCACAGAGAAATCGTCGGCACCCTGAAGAAGACATCTCTCCGTTGCCAGTCTAATCTGGTCGATTATCTGAACGAACGCCAGAGGCTCGGTTTCGAGATAGATTACCGACCCTTCTGGATCTCCAACACCATTTCTGTTCGTGCTCCCAAAGAGGAATTGTGGAGAATTGCGACTCTTCCAGAGGTGGAGAGGCTTTTCCCCGACCTCCCGATTACGCTTATAGAACCTCTGTTGGGCAATAATTGCAGCAAGGTTACCACCGGCCCGGAGTCTGGACTCAAGGCCATTGGCGCTCCCGAAGCCTGGGAGAAGGGTTACACCGGAGCGGGGCGATTAGTCTGCAGCTTCGACACCGGGGTTGATGGAAATCACCCGG
>LIZU01000018.1 GCA_001302725.1 candidate division Zixibacteria bacterium DG_27 | reverse complement strand
TGCCTGATTCCGCCGGAGACGATCTGGTTGGTTCGGGGGTCTATCGGTATTTGCCCGGAGGTGTGGATGAAGTTCCCAACCTTCACCGCCTGACTGTAAGGCCCGATCGCTGCAGGAGCCTTGTCGGTAGCAATCGTCTTCATCGCTTTCCTCCTCCCTTCGTTTCTTACGGATTCACTTTCCCCAGCTGAAGGCTCTGGAAAACTCCCCGGGAGAGGCTCTAAGCTACCGCTTGCAGGCAACCCAAATGCCTCACCGGGGCTTGATTCCACAGAGCCCTCAGATGTCACCCCCAAATATAGAGGCAAGCTGCGAGGGGCGCAAGTTCTTTGACCGATACTCCCTACCGCAAAGAGAGCTTCAATCTCATAAGGGTTGCACAAAAAGATGAGCTTCCTTGAACAGGATTTGTGCGCAGAAAACTGCGCTTGAGAGTCCGTCTCAACGGCAACGGTAACTGCCTGCACGGCAAGGTGTTACAACCGGGAGATGTTGAGCTTTTTTGGCACATTAGTTGCCCTAAGACAGAATGGAGGCGTTGACTGATGCTCAGAACCATCTTCACAATAGCCGCTTCGATGATGACTGTTACCATCCTCCTGCTGTCATCCTGCGACCGGAGAGTGACTGAAGTTTATTACTTAGACGATACGCCGCCGGCAATCCCCTCCGGGGTCTATTCGGTCACGGGCGACCGGGAGGTCACCGTCTATTGGTCTCCGGTCATCGAGGCGGACTGCGACGGATACAATGTCTACCGCGGTGATTCCGCTCTGGTAGGACCTTACTATCTTCTCGTCACACTCTACGGTATGTATCAGGATTACTACACCGATACCGGCTTGCTCAATGGGAAAATGTACTATTATGCGGTGGCCTCCTTCGATGAGAGCGGGAACGAATCCGAGCTTTCCTACGAGGATGTTTTCGACACTCCCAGACCGGAGGGGTATGATGTGACACTCTATGATTTCGACAGCAAACCCGACAGCTGTGGGTTCAACCTCTCCACTCAAAGAGTGGTGCGCTTCGACAGCTATAACAATACCGAGGCCGATTTCTATCTCGATTATGACAACGGCAACCTGTTTATGTCTGTTGCCAAGGACTTCACCTACCTGCAGGATATGGGATATACCGAATCTTTAGACGAAATCGGTTACGCTCCCGCGGGCGGCTGGTCTCAGTGGGGGAGGGCGGAGGCTATCCCGTATCACACATACGTGGTTCTGACCGAAGATGATCATTATGCGAAAATACGTTTGACTGTTGTGAGTGTTTCACTGCACCGGATCGTTTTGGACTGGGCCTATCAGACCGACCCCGGGAATCGGGAGCTCAGTCTGCCTCCGACGGGAGAGGCGTCTCTTTATTGAAGTTAGAAGTGAGGTGATTGAAGTGAAAAGGTATGTTGTGATTCTAATAGTTCTCCTCACCTGGAGTCTATTGCCGAGACCTGCGAGCTCTCAGACTTCAGAGGAGTACGGTTTCAGGGTGACTCCCCTTCATCCGGGACCGGAACTGGAAATCGAGGTCTGGACAAACAAGGGGAGAGGAGGAACATTCTATCTGGGCGAGGACGTGGTCGTTTACTTCCGCACCAACATGGACTGTTACGTCCTCCTGTATGAGATCGACACCGAGGGGTACCTCCACCTTATCTATCCGCACGACCCTTACGAGGACTGCTCTGTCAGCGGGGAGGTGACCTATCGAGTGCCGAATCCCGACCGTGACTACAGGTTCAGGATCTGCGGGCCCCCGGGAGAGGAGTTGCTTTATGCAGTCGCCTCTCCACATCCAATCTCCCCTCCCCGGTGGCTCCCCTATCGGAGCGAGGGGGAGTATGATCCCTCCTGGTGTGCCTACTTGGAGGAGGAGAGGTTTGACCTCATAGACAAGGCTAATTTTAAGGTTTTCGAGGATCGGTACTTCGTCTCCGACTGGTGTGTTTTCGAGATCGAAGATGTGTATCATCACTACTACCGTCCCCGGGACTATTACCGCTACTGGCCGGTGGGGACGGTCTGGGTCGACTGCTCTTGGTACGGTGGGGAGATCTTTATAGACGGTGTCTTCTGGGGTTATGCCCCGATGTGCATTCCCAACATCTTCATCGGTCCCCACATAATCATCGTTTACTACAATGGCTATCCCTGTTGGCAGAGATATGTCTACGTGGAGAGGTATCGGCCTGTGAGGGTGAAGGTCGGATATACCGGCAAATTCGAGCGGCGCAGATATAAAGGCGATTACTTCCGAGACTATGATTGGGGCGGAAAGAAATACAAAGATCGACCCCCGTGGGCCAGTCCGGAGACTTCGCCCTCGGAGGGCAAGTTCACCCGACGTGACCGGGCTGGCTCAAAATCGACGTATACCCCACCGGAGAAGACCACACTTGCGAAAAGCAGTGAAGGCAGGTATATTAAGTCGAAGTCTGTGAGGTCCACGGGCAAGGTCTCTGCCAAGAGTGAGTCCGTCTCCAGCGGAGTTGAGAAGAAGAAGACCGTGACTTATTCAAAACCGCGGACCCTTAAGGCTCAGGAGAAGGAGAAGTCAAAAGAGACTAAATCTTTGAGCGGGAAAAGTCGAAGTTATTCCAGAAGTGAAAATGGCAAGGAGAGGTCGACTTCCACCATCAAGACACAAAGCGTTCGCGTGGAAAAGGGAACCTCATCTCAACCAGAGAGCTCACGCACCAAGGCTGCTCGACGAAGATGAAGGAGGGAGGATATGTTTAGAAGGATAGCACCGCTTTTAGCCATAACGACCCTGGTCTGCTTTGTCTGGCTTGCGCTCTCGCCGGTTTCTTATGCCACTCCGCCCAAGAAATCCAAGAAAACCGAGCAGGTGGAGAAGAAGAAACTGACACCTCAAAAGGAAAAGGTCAAAAGGGCACCGACTCCCGATAAGAGAAAAGAATCCGCAGAGAAGGACAAGAGGCTGCCCGAGGTCAAGGAAGACAAGGCCAAGGAGAGGTTGAAGAAACTGCCCAGCAAGGACAAGGTGAGATCATTCCAGGAAGAGAAGAAGGTGAAAGCCAGGGAAGCGTACGATTATTTTCAGGACAAGAATGGCGACGGCATAGATGACCGTCTGAAGGAGAAGAAGACGACGGAGGAGAAGACCTCCCAAAAGAAGGATAAATCCGGGCCGTAGTCGCTGCTGATTTGAGTTAGCTGGGTGTTCCTCTTGTAGGGACACCCTTTTTATTTCGTATCAAAGGACAAAGATATTGACAATTCATACAGATTTTGATAAATAGACACAAATTTCAACCGCTGGAGAACTGAATCCCTCAAGGGAACATTTCGCCAGCAAAGGGTTCTGGTTATCTTCTAATCGCTTGAGGAGGTAAAATTGAAAAGAGTTTCTCTCTTTCTTATGGTTGTGTTTCTCGTGGGGATACTTCCGCTTTTGGTCTCCTGCGACAAGCAGGCGGCGTTAGAACAGATTTACAAAGACCCGGTATTGCGTCAGAGCATTCTCGACCGCGTCGCCGCCGATCAGGAGATGATAGACTCCATGGTCGACCGGGCTTTCGAGAGAGTCGATATGACCGAGAAGATGATGCGGCACTTTGTCGAGAACAAGGAGCTCGAGAGCAAGATGCTGGATCTGATCATCGCGGACACGACCGCCCAGGATATGCTGGTAGCGAAGATCAAAGAGCGCAGCGATCTGGTCAGGGCGATCAGAAGGAGGTAATCCTTCGAAAATCAAAGGGTCTTTTGACCGACTGGGAAGAACCATGTATGAAATATCCCCCGGGCTTGAAGCCCAGGGGATTTTCTTATGATTTGCCGAAAGCGCAGCCCGGGACAGTGTAGCGTTTCACAGTCCAGTCCCGACCAGAACAGCTCCTCTCAATCCCCACAATGACCCTCAGGCCGGGGCAATCGATCATAGATGTGACACAACCCAGAAAATGACCTACTCGTATCGCAGAGCTTCGATGACGTCGATATGCGCCGCCCTCAAGGCGGGGTAAAGCCCGGCCGCCAGACCAATCCCCACACAAATCAGAATGCTGTATCCGATCCAGAGCCAGGGCATTATCAGTTCTGCCCCAATTATTATCTTGTTGAATACCATTCCGCCCAAGATACCCAAAGTTCCGCCGGCGATGCCGAGAACTGAAGCCTCGATCAGAAACTGTGCAATTATCATCCTTCTGTTTGCACCAACCGCCCGACGAATGCCAATCTCCCGAATGCGCTGGGTCACAGAGACCAGCATAACGTTGGCTATTCCGATGCCCCCCACGATCAGCGATACTAAGGCGATGATGATCACAAAGCGTGCCAGCTCGATATTGGTCTCCTGTATCGTAGAAAGAAAGAAATCCTGACGCCTGACGCGGAAATCGTTATCCTGGTCGGCTCTGAGACGGTGGTTACGTCGCAGAATGGTCTCGACGTCAAACAGCGCCTCTTCGTACTCGTCGGGGGAGCTGTACTGGGCCAGGATCATGCCCAAATGATCCACACCGTATAGCCGTTCCTGGGCCGTGGTCAATGGAACGAAGACCTGATCGTCGGGGCTAGACCAGGATTCACCCTTAGCTTCCAGGAGTCCGATGACCTCAAACAGTTTTGAATTGATATAAACGGTTCTGCCGACTGAAGTTCCCTCTCCGAAAAGCTCCTGGTGAACACTAGCTCCCAGAAGACATACTCGGGCACGTTGCACCTGCTCAAGTTCTGAGAAGAACCTGCCCTCCGCCGCTTGGGTGTTGTTGACGCTTGCATACGCGGGGGTTGTACCGGTGACACGTGAATTCGTGTTCTTGTCCTCAAACTCAATAACACCAGATCCGGAGTAACTCGGGACCGTGGTTGTGATGACCCGGGAGTTGGCGGCGATGTCCCTGGCATCATCCCAGGTCAGATTCTCGACGTTGACAGCAGTGCGTATACCGTGGAAGTGGGAGGCGTGGGGCCTTATCGTCAGGACGTTCGATCCCAGAGCTTCCAGGCGTTCGTTGATGCTCCTCTTCGTGATTTCTCCCAGAATCACCACGTACAGGACCGCGGCGATGCCGACGGCTATTCCGATCAGAGTCAACACGGACCTCAAGGGGTTGAATCTCAGACTCTGAAGCCCCAGCTTCACATTTTCGAAGATGATCATACCTTCTGAGATTACCGCATTATCAGGTGAGACAAATCAATCGTGATTCTTATCGAGGTGCACTGCTTCCGAAACTCCGGGTGCTTCTTATGCGCTCCTCCATTCTATCATTCTCTTCTTTCAGGCGAGAGACCATCGGGACTCCCAATATGTCCCCTTCCTGTAAGCCTGAAGTCACCACCGTCTGCTCGAAATCGGAGAGACCAATCTCGACCTCGTGGGGCACAAATTCATCGCCCTTTTTCAGCAAGGTCCGCCTGATATTCTTACCGGCGCCAGGCTGCATCGGTTCGGTGAGCGCCAGGGCCGGAGCTAGAAGGGCATTTTCCTCTCTGGCGATGGTGACCTCTACGGTAGCGTTCATGCCGGATTTGAGCAGTCCTTTGGTATTCTCCACTTCGATAACGACGTTGAAGCGGGTGACGTTCTGGACTACGTTGGCCTCCGGCGCAATTCTAATTATCTCTCCCGAAAACCTCATCTGGGGATAGGCTTCGGCAATCACTGCCGCGGATTGCCCCACTTTGACTTTCCCCACATCGATTTCGTCGACACCTGCTTCTACCTCCACCAATCGCATATCCGCTACGTCGGCAATGGGGGTGCCTCCGCTTACGTTGCTGATGCCGGAGGAGATTATCTGCCCCGCCTCCACATATTTCTGAAGTATGACACCGTCGATGGGAGCCTTAACGATGGTCTCACTGAGTCGGGTATTAGCCTGATCCAAGGCGGTCCGGGCGCGCAGCATCTTCCCCTTGGCCTGTGCCAGGAGAAGGTCAGTTTGGTCGAACTCCTCCTTGGAGATAAGCTTCTTTAAGAAAAGCTGCTCGCGGCGATTGTATGTGTTTTGAGCCTGCTTTAGCTCGGCTTCAGCAATATCCACGTCGGCCTGGGCTTGCTCCACCTCGGCCTTGACGTCCGTCTGGTCGAGGCGGCAGATGAGCGCTCCCTTCTTGACGTAATCTCCCTCTTCGACCGGCAGTTCTTCGATGAGTCCGCTGGCCTTAGATTTTATCTGGACCCTATCGATCGGTTTGACGATCCCGCTGGCCGACACGGTGCTGTGAAATGTCCCTCTCTTGACGGTATACTCTTTGTATCGAGCTCCCTTGCTGGATGATTCTCCCCTTGGAACGTTGTTGGTTATGTAGAAGCCGGCCACAACCAGGATGATAAAACCCAGCCCGAGGAAGTGCCACTTGGATAGTCTCATGTTACCCTGCCAGTTTCAGTTCTCACGCATCTAATAGAATGCATAAATCCATTTTTTGTTCCACGATAGCTCAGCCCGGGGATATACGCCTAACGCTTCCCCAAGACTTAGACACCTACCAGCCACGAGGCGTTTAATGAGCTATGCCTCTATTAAGATAATGCCAAGCGCCCCCATCTGCAACTGCAAGGTACGCAGGACACAGATTTTTGATAAATCAAAAAGCGGCAGACAGCCTTTCCGGCCAGCGGCCCGGGGGTCTGCTCTGTGAATCACTAAAGATCGGTCTGCCGCTGATGAACTCGGAGGGGAGAGCAGTTCTTGCACACTCTCTGGTCTCAAGTTCGGTTGTCTATACTCTGCGTCCGCGGTTCAATCCCGGCCCAAATAGGTCCTCTCGATCCCCACAATTACCCTCAAGGCGGTGGCGATTGAACCTAAACCTATCCCGATGAAGATTCCCCTTCTGGCGGCCATGGAAGGCACTCTCAAAATCCAGTCCGCGACCTCCGGAGAGTAAGGGAATATCATCTTACCGATCGGCACCCGCCCGATCATCACTATCACCGCCGCCCCGAGCAGCAGAACTGATTCTACATTCCGAACTCTAAAGCCTCGGTAGGCTGCGGAGGCGATAAAGAACGCCAGCAGCGAGAACATCGTCGCTTGCATCGGCGCCTGCAGGTTCTGAAAGATCCAGTTGAAGGGGGTGCCCTTTCCCACTCCGAATACAAAACCCAGAATCACCATCGCTGCCAAACCCAAGATTGTGGTCAAGCTGTAAAACCAGCCCTTCTTCCCCGGAGATAATTTGCTTCCATGTAACTTGATAATTCCCGCCACCCCCACGAAAAGAGCAAACACATATATTATCTGCACCCAATCCAACACCGTCTCGTAAGCCTCCGTCCCCACCGGATGGGGGACGAAAAACTGCACCAGCATGAAAAGCCCAAAGAGGAAGCAGACTATTACTGGAAGACGTCTACGCATGTTGGTGAGTGGTTAGTGGTGAGTGGTTAGTGGTCAATAGTGAATGGTGAATAGTCAATGGTGAATGGCAAACCATAGCCTCATCTCTTGTACTCTGTGGGAATCTACTCAATCTGCTTCGTCCGCTGTGAATCTTATCCCACACTGAACCAGTTCACGAGAGTGTCTACCCCGAACGTTCCCAGGATTGAGCCTAAGACAACGAACAGGATGATTATCAGTTTGGAGTAGTCGGTCCCCTTGAGGCTGCCTAAGACCATCGGGTCTTTGGTGATGTATCCGGAGGCGGCGAAGAGCTCCTCCCCGATCAGAACATAGTCGCAGGCGACGATGAAAAAGGCGAGCTGGATAGAGGAATCGGTTCCCGCAATCTGGATGGCGCCGATTGAATTCCCGGTCTCGGCTAAAATCAGCGACTCTGCCTCAAAAGTACCTAAGAGCAGATTGGTGGCCGGTCTCTCTCTGACCATTACGCCATCCACGGCGGCGACGTATCCGAACTGCGACTGGGTAACGAAGTAGATATTGTCGGGATCGAAGGCCTCCGGGTGCCCGGCCTTGTAGTAGCCCTCCTTTACGACCTCCTGGGCGACGGTTGTGACCACCGGATCCCAGTTGGGGAAGATGAACTTGGAGTTGTATTCGGCAATCTTGGGCGCGATGGAACCGAGGATGTTCATGGAGGCGATGGTCGCTACCCGGGACATCTCTCCCACACCGGAGGAATACAGTATCGGTTTCCCCATTTCGGTGGCTCTCCCGATGGCATCGTCAATGGCAGAAAGTCCGGCTATAGGCCGAACGTAAAGCTCCCGACCGGTTTTTCCCTGCACGATGAAGAAGGCAACCAAGATCCCGCAGATGAGGACCCCCACCAGGACGTTAAGCCGACCGGTGTTGAACAACTGGGGAGAGGAGCTCACCGGCCCCAGCGTGAATGAGCCTACTATCGCCTCTTCTTTGACCAAAACCAGGTTGTAATAGTAGGAGCTGTCATCGTCGACGTCATCGTCGCGGTAAAGGAGCTGGTCGAAGGGCACGGTGGCCACTAACTCGTAAGTCCCCTCCTGCTCCGGCGAACGAAATATTTTGCACTCCTCCGGGACGGTCAACAGTGAAGGTTCGAACTTCCCCCAGAAGATAGTTATGCTCCGCCCGGCATCGTTAGGAGTATCATATGCTTTAGCCGGCTCGCTCTGTTCTGCGCCAGAACAGAGTCGATAAGAGAGCAAGACAAGAATGAGGATGGGGACTTTTTTCGCAGAAAGGTTCACTTCTCTCTCACAAGATGATTTTTGCTCAAAATACTGGTCGTCAAAGTTGATGTCAAGTTTCCGAGGCGGCGGCTCTGACCTAATCCTGTTGACAATCTCGAGCCCAAGACATAAATTCCTTTTCCCTTGAGATCTCAAATCGAGACTGTGGAGAATCCGAAGATGCCCAGCGACACTAAACCGAAGCTTTCCCATAGAGCCGGAATGATGCCGGCCTCCCCGATAAGAAAATTGGTCCCTTTCGCGGATGAGGCCAAGAAGAAAGGGGTGAAGGTCTATCACCTGAACATCGGACAGCCGGATATCCCCACCCCCAGGGAGTTTATGGACGCTGTCAGGAACTTCGGCGAGAAAGTCCTGGCCTACGGGCATTCCCAGGGGATCATTGAATTCCGCGAAAGGCTGTCTGAGTATTACTCCCGATACGATATCGAGCTTTCGCCGCAGGAGATCGTGGTGACCACCGGGGGGAGCGAAGCCATCATCTTCGCCATGATGGCGGTCTGTGAGCCTGAAGAGGAAATCATTGTCCCGGAACCTTTCTACACCAACTATAACGGCTTCGCGGTGGAGGCTGCAGTCAATCTGGTGCCTCTGACAACTTACGCCGAGACCGGATTTCACCTTCCCGACAGAAAGGAGATTGAGTCCAAGATAAGCTCCAAAACCAGGGCAATAATTTTCTGTTCCCCGAACAATCCCACCGGAACGGTTTTCACGAAAGAGGAGCTGGAGACGCTGGGAGAGCTGGCTGTCGAACACAATCTCTTCTTGCTTTCTGACGAGGTTTACAGAGAGTTCATCTACGAGGGGACTCACACCAGCATCATGGATATCTCCGGGATAGAAGACCGTGCCATCCTGCTGGATTCCGTCTCCAAGCGCTTCAGCGCCTGTGGAGCCAGAATCGGCTGTCTGGCCAGCAGGAACCGAGAGGTTGTGGAGACCGCGCTGCGGTTCGGGCAGGCTCGTTTGTGTCCGCCAAGCATTGAACAGCACGGGGCCATGGCCGCGCTATCTCTGAAGGAGGACTACTTCAGGAATATGGCCGGTGAGTATCGTCGCCGCCGTGACACCGTCTATGAGGCTCTGATGCAGATCCCAAAAACGGTCTGCGAGAAACCCTCCGGGGCCTTCTATATTATGGCGAAACTGCCGGTGGACGACATCGAGGTCTTCTCACAGTGGATGCTGACCGATTTCCGACTCCATAACGAAACCACCATGATTGCCCCGGGCCCGGGATTCTACGCCACCCCCGGCAGGGGGAAGGACGAAGCTCGGCTGGCTTACGTCCTGAACGTCGAGGATTTGAAGAGGGCCATGAAAGCCCTGGCGGTGGGGATCGAGAAGTACAATAGTATAAGATGAAAAAGAAGTTCGCCATCGGAGTCGACGTGGGGGGCACTAACGTAAAATACGGCGTCATCTCCAGCGAGGGGAAGATCGTTTGCAGAGATGTCCAACCCTTGGGGAAGGACAAGAATCGCCGGAGGGTGTGGGAGGTCATTCATTCTGCCATAGCTGAGCTTCTCGATGGTGCACAGTCTAAGGGTTATAGAATCTCACACATCGGGATCGGCAGTCCCGGCACCGTGAATTTTCTGACCGGGAAGGTGCAGGGTTTCAGTCCCAACCTCCCCTTCTGGGTCGGGGTGAACCTGAAACAGGGGATCAATCGGCGTTTCCCAGAGTACAAGGTCTTCACAGACAACGACGCCAACGTCATGGCTCTGGCTGAATACAAACTCGGCGCCGGCAGAGGTTTCAAAGATATCTTGGGGCTCACCCTGGGGACCGGCATTGGTGGGGGTCTGGTCTTAGGCGGCAAAATCTATCGCGGCAGTCACTATTTCGGGGGGGAATTCGGGCACATACCCATAGATTACCAGGGTCGTCTCTGTGCCTGCGGAGGCAGAGGTTGCCTGGAGGCTTACGCCTCCGTCCCCGCCCTTTTGAGGGAGATACGGTCTCTCTTGCGAAGGAGAAAGAAATCCCTCCTGAAAGAATGGCTTCAGGATGATTCAAAGAAGTTGACCTCGGAGCTGGTGATGGAGGCCTTCAGGCGCGGCGATCAGGTTGCCACCGAGGCCGTCGACAGACTGGTTGAGGCTTTGGCCGCAGGCATAGTCGGGGTGGCCAACCTTCTCAATCCTGAAGCGGTGATCATCGGAGGGGGCCTGGCCGATTCCGGGGAGGTTTTCATCAAGAGAATCAGGGTGGCGGTGAGAAAGAGGGGCATGAGTTCCAACACCCGGGGATTGAAGATCCTGAGAGCGAAACTGGGCAATCGGGCGGGGTTTATGGGGGCGGCTCTCCTGGGTTGGCAGCGAGGTAAAGAAAGTTAGAGATAGATCATGGAATCCTGAGGAGGAGATATGTTCTTCAAGAGAAGCATCTTTCTGTTTGTGACCTTCACTCTAGTTTTGGGCCTGGTCTTCTCCTGCGCGAAGAAAAAAACTGTTCAGGAGCTGTATAGCGAGGCCGAGACCGCTCAGAGGATGGGGGAATATCGAAGGGCGATCAGCGTCTACGAGCAGATAATGAAAGACTATCCCGACGATGAGCGCAACGACAAAGCCCAATTCATGATCGGCTTCATCTATTCTGAGTACCTGGAAGACCAGGGAAAAGCCAGGGAGGCCTTCCAGAAGATCCTGGACGACTATCCTGAAAGCGATCTGGCCGACGATGCCAGGTTTATGATGGAGACTCCCCTTGACTCCCTCCCGACTCTGGAGGAGTGATAAGGGGGATCGAACCAAGGCAAAGAACTTTTTCGCCGGGGGGCTTTCCTCATTCTCTCCTGTCCGCGGGTATTTACATCGAA
>LIZU01000017.1 GCA_001302725.1 candidate division Zixibacteria bacterium DG_27 | reverse complement strand
ATGCTGGTTGGCGCAGAAACCGAAGGAACCTAAAACGTGCAGATCATTGAAGTCGCCCTGCCACAGAGCACTGCCCGAAAACTCTATTTGCTGGGAAGAGCAGACTGAAGGCCAAAGGCAGAAAAGGACGACCAAAAGCTTCTTTATCATAGGCTAACCTACTGCCACCGAAACAAAACGACTCTCATGGGGTTCATAGATTGTTGCCGAAAAAAGGTATAAGTGAGGAGGCTTCCAGAGAAGACTCGGTCACGAAACGCTCTAGGCTGCTTGGCAGAAATAGAGTCGACGTCGTGAGGTGGAGCTAACCTCGCAATGATATGCCGAAGGTGGGATTTGAACCCACACGGGCAAAAGCCCACTGCGCCCTGAACACAGCGTGTCTGCCAGTTCCACCACTTCGGCGCTTTGCTCAAATATAAAGTTCTAGAACACCGTGCGCAAGATTATTTTAGGAATTGAGGTGGGCTCAAACTCATCCCTCACTCCGGCAAACGTATGTCGCGAGAACAAGCCGCCGGGGTGGGGGGTGGCCCTGCCTACTGCCTACTATCTACTGTGAAGTCTCCGGGTTGAGACAACCTGGGCTACGTATTGCTTCTGCCAAACAGCGTCATCATAATCGCTTTTTGGACGTGGAGGCGGTTTTCGGCCTGGTCGAAGACCGCCGAATGAGGCCCGTCCATCACCTCATCAGTTATCTCCTCGCCGCGGTTGGCAGGAAGACAGTGCATGACGATGCAGTCGGGAGTGGCCTTTGAAAGCAGTTTTGAGTTTACCTGGAAGGATGAAAGCAGCTTCGCTCTCTCTTGGGCCAAATCCTTCTGACCCATGGAGGCCCAGACATCGGTATACACGACATCCGCATCGGCGATGGCGGCTTCAGGCTCATAACATATCTCGATCTTCGACAGGCCGGTCCTCCGAGCCCTTTCCAGAATTTCTGGATTCGGTTCGGTGCCCTGGGCGGTGCCGATTCGCAAATCCAGCGGGAATCGGGTGCAGGCATTCAGCCAGGAATTGCAGACATTGTTGCCGTCGCCCAGGTAGGCGATTCTCATATCCTGCAGGCGACCTTTCTTCTCGAGGACCGTGAACATATCCCCCATCACCTGGCAGGGATGCAATAGATCCGTCAATCCGTTTATGACCGGCACCTCAGCATGTTTGCCCAATTGATCAACGTCACGCTGTTCGAAGGTGCGAATCACGATCATCCCGACATAGCGGGAAAGCACCTTGGCGGCATCGTAAATCGATTCTCTGACTCCTAACTGGATCTCCTTCTCGGTGACGTAAAGGGAGTTTCCACCCAGCTGGTGAATGCCGGTTTCAAATGAGATTCTGGTGCGCAGGGAGGGTTTATGGAAAATGCAGGCGACGGTGGTACTTTTGAGGACCCCGCTCCCTTTGGAGGGATTTTCCTTCAACCTACCAGCCAGAGAAAAGACCTCTTGGATCTCCTCGGTAGTGAAATCGGTGATTGCCAGGAAATCTCTCTTCATGCTCTCTCCCTAAAGAGGATGTCAAATGAGTCGGAAAGCTCAAAAGGCTGTGGGGAGAATTCAGAGGATATACCTGCTCAAATCCTCGTCCTCCACTATCCCGGTCAGGCTTTTCGCCACCATCTCCTTTGTGATTCTGATCCTTTTCTTTTCATTCTCGGGAGCCTCAAACATTATCTCCTCTAAGAGGGTAGTCATCACGGTGTGAAGCCTTCTGGCCCCGATGTTCTCGGCGCGCTCGTTAACGACGGTGGCAATTCTGGCGATCTCCCGAATGGCCTCCTTGGTGAAGGAGACCTCCACCCCCTCGGTCTCCAGCATGGCGATATACTGCTTCAACAGAGCGTTTTTTGGCTCGGTGAGGATTCTCACGAAATCAGCGGCACTTAAGCTGTCCAATTCCACCCGAATGGGGAAGCGCCCCTGCATCTCCGGAATCAGATCCGAAGGTTTGGAAATGTGGAAAGCGCCGGCGGCTATGAAAAGGATGTGGTCGGTCTTGACCAGACCGTATTTGGTCATCACATTGGACCCCTCCACGATCGGGAGTAAGTCCCTCTGGACTCCCTCCCGGGAGACGTCCGGTCCCATTTTGGACTTCTCCCCGGCGATCTTGTCCAGCTCGTCGACAAAGATTATACCGGAGTTCTCCATTCTGGCGGTGGCATCGGAGATAACCGCCTCCATATCGATCAGCCTCTGGGTCTCCTGCTGGACGAAAATCTTCGCGGCCTCCTTGACTGCCACCCGGCGCCTTTTGGTCTTTTGGGGCATCATCCCCGAGAACATCTCCTGGAAATTGACCCCCAACTCCTCCATCCCCATCGGGGAGAAGATCTCTATGATGGGGAAGCGATCGTTGGGAACCTCAATCTCCATCTGGCGCTCGTCCAGAAGCCCGTCTTTCAACTGCGATCTCAGCTTCTCCCGAGTTCGTCTCCAGCGCTCCTGGGCCTGCCTCTGCTCGGCAGTAAGGGCGTTGGTGCTAACCCCCTTTTTCCTCATGGAGGGGGGTGGTGGCAGGAGAGCGTCTAAGGTCCTCTCTTCGGCTAAGGCCTCAGCTTTGGTTTGAACTTCCTCGGCCTTTTCCTTTTTGACCATGTTGACCGCCAGGTCGGTGAGGTCGCGGATCATCGATTCAACGTCCCGACCGACATACCCCACCTCAGTGAACTTGGAGGCCTCCACCTTCAGAAAAGGCGCCCCGGCAAGATTGGCCAGCCGACGGGCGATCTCGGTCTTGCCCACCCCGGTGGGGCCGATCATGATGATGTTGTTGGGCATTATCTCATCTTTGAGATCGGAGGTGACATGCTGTCGCCTCCAGCGATTGCGCATCGCGATCGCCACCGATTTTTTGGCCTTGTCCTGCCCAATTATATACTTGTCGAGCTCCGCTACTATCTGTTTGGGAGTTAGCTGTCTGTCATTCATCGCTAGTCAGATCCACCTGGATTCGATATAAATTAGTCATTAATTCTAAATATACAACTAAAATATGCTGTCAAAGTTCAACCGGAGATGAGGATGTCTCCGAAGCACTCCACTAGCCCTCCGGAAAAGCCCAGACACTCGCCAAAGCGCAACCAGAAGCTTGCGGGGCTGGAAATCGAGGAAACATTTCTCTTGCCTTTTCATGGATTTATGCTATCATTCAAATGAGCACTGATAGCTCTTAGACATTTGAATTTTCTGGCGTCTTGTCGTCGTCAGTGCTGAGGTATTTTTTGAGTGGTACATTTCAGGAGGCATAGAGGCGATGTCGAACTACGATATTTTCAGGGCCCTTGGCATTGTGCTTCTGTCTTTGGGTGCCGCTTCGGGGGTGGCGCTCTTTGCCAAGGCGGTAACCGGCACCAGCCGCATTCCAGAGAAGGGAGTCTCCACCCTGTGGGGACTGTTCATAATCGGGTTGGCGGTCGGGATAGTAATCATCGCCGCAGCAGGGTAGAGGGGCTCTTTCGAAGTTCGACTGTATCTATGGACTCTGGGGGCATCAGTCTCCGCCGCTCTTGAAGCCGTAATTGGGCTACCAGAAAGCTCCCTGCAAACTGGATCTAGGAGGGTGACTTTCCCTCCGATTCGGATTGACAAGGCCCGAGGGGCTTCAGTTAGATGCCGATTCGAAGAGGCGCTTGTTTGCTGGAAATCGGGGGGCATACGCCACGGAGGAAAAGCTTCGCCTCCGGACCTGAGGTTGGGATTCGATCCTTCTGATCTCGGGTGAGGATATGACAAAAAGGGGGCTGGTTGATGTTACGAGGGCCGCGCGATGGACAGCGGGAAAGACAGTTTTGGTCTCAAGGATCATCTCTTGTGCGGTTCAGCCTTCTGGCTGATCTCCTCCACTTACATTACCATTCTGACGATAGTAAACTTCCACCTGCGGAATATCTACTTTGTCGGCCTGAATGCCAGCGACCGCTTTTGGGCCGTCAAGATCGCAGTCTGGTACAATTTCTCTTTCTTCTTTATCTTCACCGTTGTGCTGACGCTGGCAGCCTCTCTCCTGTTGAGCAGAGTGAGCTTTCTGAAGCGGAAGTCTTATTGGGTCTACCTAAGCTTGTTTCTGCTTATTTGTGTTGTTCTTCAGAGCAGTCAGCTTTTGAGGTTCAAAGTTCTGGGTAAACCTGGTAACCCCAAGTTCATAGCAATGATAATCATCCTTACGGGGATAGTCTATTTGTTTCTGTTTCTGTTGTCCAAGGTGATCTTGAGGGTCTTGGCTCCCTTGGGACCAGTCTCCGTCGTGCTCTTTGTGCTCGCGAGCGTGGCTTTTTTGATCACCGGCGCCGCTGCCGGCGTGGAGGCTGTCGATCACAAGTACAATCGTCCCAACATCCTTCTCATCAGCATCGACACCTTGAGAGGAGACCATTGTTCCTTCAACGGTTATTTCCGCAAGACCACCCCAAACCTAGACCGTCTGGCGAGGGAGTCGGTGGTCTTTTCCAATGCTCGTTGCTGTAACCCCTTAACCCTCCCCTCCTTATCTTCGATTATGACCGGGACGTATCCTCAGAAGCACGGCCTGAGAGACAACTTGAATTACCGCTTGGGGGACGAGAATCTCACCCTTGCAGAGATCTTGAAGAAGGAGGGTTATTCCACCGGGGCGGTCGTTGCCAATCGTGTGGCCCATTCCTCCCGGAAGCTCAACCAAGGATTCGAGTACTATGGAGAGAGCTTTGCCTTCGATTATCTTTCCCATCTGATTCCAGGGTTGATAAGTTATAAGATCCTTGTGGAAGCATTCGGGCTTGAAAATCTGTGGCACTGGAGGTCAGGCGCTGGTTATTGCACCGACTTAGCCCTGCGGTGGCTGGAGGAGCACTGCCGGGAGAAATTCTTCCTCTGGGTCCACTATATGGAACCTCATCTTCCTTATGATCCCCCAAAGGTTTTCGCGGACACTTTTCAGGCGGCAGCCAAAACTCGGCTCAAGGGGAAATTCACGAAAGACACCTTGTACCGCATCTACAACAGGCTCCCCCCCCGGCAGGAGGAGATCAGTGCCGTCCATCAGCTGTATGACGGAGAGATCCTTTATGCCGATCACGAAATCGATCGTCTCCTCCAGACTGTGGAGGAACTGGGGCTTTTTGCAAACACCGTCTTTATCTTCACCTCCGATCATGGGGAGGGGCTGGTAGACGAACATTACTGGTACGGCGGACACGGACATTTCATCTTCTCCCAGGATATAAAGGTTCCCCTGTTCATACGATTTCCGAAGCAGAGCCGGAAGGGGACTGTCAACGCCCCCTTGAGCAACATAGCTATATTCGCCACGGTGTTGGACATTCTCGGAACTCTGGATGAATATGGCAAGGGGACGGATGCGGCATCCCTTCTCCCCTTCATTCAATCGACAAAAGAAGAAAACCCTCCCGCCATATTCGCTGAATCTGGGGATCGTTTGGCCTTCGACCCCAGGAGGATCGAGGCGATAAAGGTTGGGGGAGAAAACCCCTACAGGGTGATCCCCAGGAAGAAGCAGACCCTCACTAAAAAGATCGGTTTGGAGCTGCTCAACGAGAAGAAACTGAGAGCGATCATCGACGGAGACTGGAAGTTGATCTACACCCCGGCTCATCAGGAAGCCGAACACTTCGAGCTTTACAACTTAAGGGAGGACCCCGACGAGCGCATCGATCTTTCCCGACAGAGCCCTCGAGAGTTCTCCCGGCTCAAGGAACTCCTCCTCTCTTGGGTGAGTAGCGACACCCTGCCTGCTCCTTCCGAAGCTTTCAAGCTCAGCGAACGAGAGATGGAAGCTCTGAAAGCGCTCGGGTATTTCCGTTAGACTGATAAGAATCTAAGGCATCTGAGGCTCAGGCCCCCAATCGAGTTCAAGAGGCATAATAGTCCCCTGATTAAAGTTCATAAGACTCGGAGAGCTTGAGCTTAATACCGACTTGAAGATACCCTTGTTTGCCGGAAATCAGACTGTTATATTTCTCAGTTGAAAAACCTCAACTCCGGACCCAGAGATTGGAACTCGAATTCCCTAATCTCGGGTGAGGGATACGGCCTAAGATCTCAGTTGAAATTGCGGGAAGGTTCCGATGGATAAAGGGAAAGGCAGTTTCGGTCTCAAGGATCATCTCTTCTGTGGCTCAACTTTCTGGCTGGTCTCCTCTTTATATATCACCATCTTGACCTTAACCCAGTTCTATCTGAATGTCTATTTCGGAGGCCTAAACGCCGGAGACCGCCTTTTGGCCATCAGGATGGCGGCATGGTACAATTTCTCCTTTTTCCTCATCATAGCGCTTGTAGTCACTCTCGTTTTCTCCTTGCTCTATAAAAGCTTCAAGCCTCTGAGGGGGAGGTTCTATCGCCTATACCTGCTGGTTTTTCTCTTTGTCTGTTTTCTCATCCAGAGCAATCAGCTGTTAAAATTCAGGATTTTCGGCAGCCCTAAAGACCCCAAGTTTCTGGCGGCGGCGATCATACTTCTGGGCATTGCTTATCTGTTCTTACTGCTGTCATCCAAGCTCATCCTGAAGCTGTTTGCCTCTCTGGGGCTAATCATGCTGGCAGTTTTCCTGACAGTGATGATCATTCCCCCCCTCCTGGGAGCTGGATCCAGCCTGGAAGCAGTTGCTCATAGATCCGACCGTCCCAACATCCTGATTCTGAGCATCGACACCCTGCGGGGGGACCATTGCTCCTTCAACGGTTATTTTCGCAAGACCACGCCGAATCTGGACGAAGTGGCAAGGGAAGCGGCGGTTTTCTCCAACGCTTTTTCCTGCTCTCCCATAACTCTCCCCTCTCTGGGCTCGATTATGACCGGAAAGTACCCTCAGAATCACGGCGCCAGGGACAACTTGAACTACCTGTTGAGCGAGAAGAATCTCACCCTGGCGGAGATTTTGAAAGAGCAGGGCTACTCCACCGCGGCGGTGGTCGCCAACCGTGTAATCCGCTCCACCCGGAAGCTCGACCAGGGGTTCGATTACTACGGGGAGAGCTTTGTTTATGACCAGCTATCCTATCTGATTCCGGGTCTTCTGGCTTACAAGTTCTCGGTGGAGAAACTCAGGCTCGAAAACCTGTGGCACTGGAAGCTTGGAGCCGGCTATTGCACCGATTTGGCAGTAAGGTGGTTGAAGAAGCATCACCGGGAGAGGTTCTTTCTCTGGATCCACTATATGGACCCCCATTGCCCCTATAATCCCCCCAAGGTCTTTGCGGACGAATTCAAGGTAACAGGTAAGACCTGGTTCACCGATAACTTCACCTATGCGGACTTCAACCTCATCTACGAGAACCTCCCTCCTAAAGAGGAGGAGATCGAGTGGATTCACCGCCTCTACGACGGGGAGATACTGTACGCGGATTACGAAATAGGACAATTCCTCGAGACCTTTGAGAGTTTGGGCCTTCTGGAAAACACAATCATAATCTTCACCGCTGACCACGGAGAGGGGTTGGCGGACGAACATTACTGGTATGGTGGACACACCCACCTCATCTTCTCCGAAGATATAAATGTTCCCCTGTTCATAAGATTTCCGGACCAGAGATTCAAAGGTGTTGTCAATACGACCTTGAGCAACATCGATATATTCACCACCGTATTGGACATTCTCGGAATCCTGGATGAGTATGCCGAAAGGATAGATGCGGTTTCTTTTCTCCCCTTGATCCAGCGGACTGAGGAGAAAAACCCCGCAGCGATATTCGCCGAATCAGGAGAGCGCTTCGCATTCGACCCCAGGAGAATCGAAGCCATAAAGGGGGGAGGAGAGAACCCCTATAAGCTCATCCCCGGGGAGAAAAGGAGTCTCACCAAGGAGGTTGGTCTAGAGGTGCTCAACGAGAAGAAACTGAGGGCGGTAATTGACGCAGACTGGAAATTGATGTACACTCCGGCTTATCAGGAAGCCGAACACTTCGAGCTTTACAACTTGAGGGAAGATCCCGATGAGCTCGTTGACTTCTCCGCCCGATACCCTCGGGAGTTCGCCCGGCTCAAGGAACTTCTCCTCTCCTGGGTGAGTGGCGACACTGTGACTGCGTATGCGGAGAGCATAGAGATCAGCAGAGGAGAGATTGAGGCCCTGAAGGCACTGGGATACATACAGTAGCTTGTCAAAACCTAAAGGAGATACCTCCCTGCACCTCGTGTCCGAAAAACCTATCGTAACGGTGATAGACCCCCGGAGAGATGCCACCCCCAAGTTGACAGACAACCTCCCTTGCGGAGACTAAATCCCACCCCTCATCGAATTGCAGTTCAGAAAGAATTGACAGCCCCATAGCTTTCCTCAGATGGAAGTTCATATAAGATGACAAGTAATAGTAGTATTCGTCAACGAATTTGCGTGCCGTGAAATCCCAGCCGAGTTGATTCTTTCCACAGTAGTACAATCCCGTACCGATAAGTGAAATCTCCCCTCTCTTGAAGAGATATGCAGCACGCCCCAAGGAGGAGATTCTCTCGGTGAGACCTTTGTTCAAGTAGAGCTCAGACTCCCAGTCTTCGTCATCTTCGAGATGTCGAATAGTCAGACCTCCACTGAGAGAACGATCTCCCAACCAGTCCGCCGAAAGATTCTCACCTCTCAGAAATCTCCCCTCTGCAGACCACTCGGAGCCGAGCTCGAAGTGCCAGCGATTGCGAGTCAAATCTGTCCTGAGGAGTCCGGTAGTGGCAGGCGGCAAGCCTGACAGGTGCAGTTCCCCTCCCCAGGAATTCCCCCTCCAGTTGAATCTCGAGACTACTGCTTCTGGTTTGCCGACCTTTGTCTCTACCCAGGTTGCTGGCGAGGGTCTGGCGACAAATCCGAATCCAGATTCCGAAGGGGAATCATCGTTCTTCACAGACCAGAAAAACCAGGGAGAGAGACGTTCATCGGTATAAGAATAGTAGAACGACTTGAAGCTCACTCCCTGGGGAGATTTGCCGAAAGTGACCCTGTTTTTATTCCTGCCTCTCTGAAAGAGGAGGTAGTGCGCTCTCCCCGGCCCCGGCCTCTGAATGTTGGTCCGAAAAGACAGATTGAAATCCTCTCGCCAGGAGGCTCCAAAGCTGTAGTCCTTCTTCTCGCCGAAGGCCTCCCTTTCGATGAAAGCTCCATATCGCCCAGGAGAGTCAACTCCGAGAAATTCCGAATCGTGACCCTTGAAAAGAGACCTCCTTCTGAAGTTAACCGTTAAACTCTCTCCGAGGTTGTAGTTCATCCACAGTCTGCGAAGGTGGAGGCGTTCCTCCTTTATGAGCCCCTCTTCGAGAACCTGCATCTGGTTACCTTGGACCCGCCAGCTTCCCGACAACTCTTGCGCCACGCCGACATTAGCGTGGGCGAACTGTCCCACAAATCCCGCCAGGGCGGTCCCCCAGCGACCGGCTTGAGGATTCTCGAAACTCTCTCTCTCCATCCAGTGATCGATTTCTTGATTGAATGCCGACATTACCTCCTCTGCGATCTCCTCATTTGCCTGAGTCTGCATCTCCGGCGTGAGATGATGATAATACCACTGCGGGTCGGGATGGTAGAGAAGCCTCCGGGTGACATTGGGACTTTCTCTGTATTTGTAAGGGACCGAAACTGGTTCAACCGGCCCGAGAGTCAGATAACCGCTGCCTGTAACCTCAAAGCTCACTGAACCAGCTTCATAGCCATAAGGGATAATCCTGTCCGCAAAGACAACTCGACCGGGGTTGAATCCAACGTACATCTCGATTTCTACGCTGTCGGCTTCGCTTGAGATAAAGCCCGCCCACCCTCGCCGATAGTTCTGCAGAAAGATGTCGATCCTTTCTGAGCTACTGAATTCTAATTCCCTTTCGTATGAGAATTCGGAACAATTGAAGGCGTAAAGGAACTCCACTCCGGCAGCACTCTTCTCGAAGAGACTGAACCTGGCGTCTGTGGTGACACCTGCGTATTGGCAGCTCCCACTGTCGCAGGCCACAGCGACGTGTCTTCTTGCATGAGGCGCAAAGGGCTTGATGATAAAGGCCGTCGCTCGTCGATTCTCCACCAGAGGCAGCTCGGTGATATCGATATCTTCCGGCAAAAGCAGAATCGGGCTGTTCAACTCGTTCTGTTTGAAATAGTCCACCTTTATGAGGTTTGAAACCTCCTCCAGATTTGCACCAGCCGAGAAAACCCCACTTCCGAAAGTCATCCTGAAGTTCTCAAGGTCGCGCAGATTGACCATCTTCAGCTTCTCGCCAGTTGAAGCTTCCAGAGTGAGCGACCTCGCCTCTGTGAACTGACACTCGGCCGGGGTATGAAAGAGCAGCGTGAAATCAGTGGTCTCCAGAGACTCTCCGCGGTCATACAGAACGAGATAATTGAAGTCCGGGAGAAAGAGGGTGCGTTTCAACTCCGCTCCCCGGTAAGAGGAGACCACCGAGGCGGCCGCCAGCTTATCGGTCTGGAAGAGATCCACGAGGTTGGAGCCGGCACCGTCGGTGGAGAGCGGATTGCGATTTGGACCCCGACCATTGACCAGAACTACATTCTCCGATTCCGGCAAGAGATAGTAATCTCTGTTTGCAGAGGAAGTCCCCTCGGGACCGTATCCGGAGGCGGTGAAGAAATCCTGTCCCTGAAGATTCAAGAGAACGCTTCCGGGATCGTAATGCTCGTGCCCGGTCGAGAATTCCTCCTCTGGCTCCCCTAACAGGACGGCATAAATTCCGCCTTTTTTCTGACTGCCTCTGAATATTGCCTGACCTCCATCGGGATAGAAGTTGACCTCCACTTCCGGTGGTCTCTCCGGAGGGAGGCGGTCGTCGAAGTTGGCTATGGAGGCCACCAGATTGTAACCACGCTGATTGATGAAGGGATCATTCACCACCGCCCAGTTGACGCTCGGGCTCTCGCGGAGGTTTCCGGAGGCAAGCGGGAGATAGTTATACCTGGAGTGGTAGGAATCATCCCAGATAATTGTCTGTCCACCGGGATCACGTATGTCCAGAAGATATTTGCAGAACTTCCTTATTCGAGTGTCTTCGAAATAATTCACTCCGGTACATATCTTCAAGAAAAGGAAAAAGGCAAACGTTTGCTGAGCGATATAGGTGGCGTAGTATGGGCCCTCTTTGTAGGAACCGTCTCTTGAGATCTCCGACAGCCCCACCTCCAAACTCTCTATTGCTCTCTCCATCCATCTCTCAGGGAAAATCTCGTAGTCCTGGTGGGGGCTCAGGCAGAGCGCCGCCGCACCCACCGCCACTGCCATCACGGTCTTGTGATTGTTCGGCGTGGCAACCGGAAGGTAGTGGTAAAGCTGGATGGCCTCCGCCGCCAGGCGATGGCGGACGAATCTGTCCTCCGGCGCGGTCAGCTCCGAGGCAACAATGTCGTATGCCACCAGATAGGGG
>LIZU01000130.1 GCA_001302725.1 candidate division Zixibacteria bacterium DG_27 | reverse complement strand
TGACCGACGCCGATCAAGGCAAACGCGTCGCCACCGTGCAGGTGGGAGGCGTGGCCACATTGCCTGCCACCACAACCGTACCGGAGCTGTGCAATAGAGTGGTGGTCGACGGTGACGGCAGCGTCAAGCAGGCCCCCGCCCTGGCTGCCAATGACCCCGCCGGCGGAAACGTCGCCCGGGGCACGGTCATCGCGGTTCACGGCACCACTGCGGTCACCCTGATATTGAACTAAACCGCTGGGGCTTCCCGCTGCGATCATTCGGGAATGCTCGTATCATCCTGCCGGTCACAAGTAAACCTCGGGCCGGCAGACTGACAACTTTTTTGAGCCGGTGGCTTTTTAGAGCTTCCGGTGAGGAGAACAGAATATGAACTTGGCTGAATTTGCAGATAATTACGGTCGGGTCCTCGCGGTCGAGGATGAGATCAAACAGAGAGAGCCTCAAAGGTATGTCGATCTCTCCCGGGCCAAACAACTCAAGATCGACAGAGATACTTACCTGGAGGCACAGTCTCGGGGAGTGACTGTCAGCGAGCTATTGGAGTCCGAAAACTACGACCCCAGTCAACCAGACTCCCCCCTGGATGCCTTCGAGCGGCAGCTGGCGATCGCCGGAATCAAGACCGCCGGCAAGAATCCCTCCGCGGTGGAGCTTTTCTACCGGGAGGCCCCGGGCCTGTTGCCGGAGTTTATCATGCGGGAGATCCGCAGGGGGCAGAAGATGCGTCCGGAGCTGAATCGCCTGGTGGCAAGCTCAACCGTCATAAGCGGCAGTCGTTACACCCCGTTCTATATCGACACCACTGCCACCGACACCGAGCTCTCCCTGCGTCCGGTAGGGGAGGCCGCGGAGCTTCCCGCCGTCATCGTCGCGGAACAGAAGCACACCATCGTCATACCCGATTACGGCTTGACCTTGAAGGCCTCTTACAAGGCGTTGCGCTATCGCACCACGGCGCAGTTCAAAGTCCTTTTGTGGTATTTGGGCTTCCGGCTGCAGCAGGACAAAAACGCCCTTTTAGTCAACACCATCATAAACGGCGACGGCAACTCCAACCCCGCGGAGGTGACGAACACCGACGTCTCCGGCACCTTAGACTACGATGACCTCATCAAGTTCTGGAACGAGCTCTACCCCTTCGAGCTCAACACCTTAATCTGCCACAAAGACCAGATTCGCACCATCCTGACTATGGAGGAGTTCAAAGACCCCCTGGCGGGGTTTAAGTTCCAGAAGACCGGAGAGATCATCTCCCCCTTGGGCACCAGCCTGGTGAGGTGCGACGAGGTCCCCAGCGATTACATCCTGGGACTGGACAACCGTTTCGCCATGGAGGAGGTCTTCTCGCAGCCGCTTTTAGTGGAATACGACAAGGTGGTGGAGCAGAAGATCGAGGAGGCGGTCATCTCCGAATCGGTGGCCTACGCCAAGATCGTTGAAGACGCCAGCAAGGTTTTGGACATAACCTGGAGTTAAGAGCACCGCGGGCGGGAGGGTGTCTCCCGCCCCACCTCCTCGGGAGAAGCTATCATGCAGAGACTGATTGATACCGTCACCTCCTTTTACGGCACCGGGATACCGCCGCAGAGGAAGCTCTTCAGGGTGAAGAGCGGCAATTTTACTGACCGGCTGATCGCCCTCTACTGCAAAGACGCCAACACCATCGCACACAGCTGGTCGGACCCGCCGTACACCTCCTGGTCGGAGTCGACAACCATAACGAATACCAGCGCCAACCAGCCCTTCTCGGCCTTCATGGACGCCGACAGCAACCTGTATCTTGTCTTCACCGCTCAGACCAACATGGATCTTGAGTTCGTGAAGCTCACCTTCAGTGCCGGGGAGTGGTCTGGGGGAAGTCCGGTCACAATCTGTGACCAGCAGGACAACTACTATCCGGTCATAATAGGGGAGGAAGGAGGGAAACTGTGGGTGGCCTGGAGCTACTTCGTGGCGCCTCCGGATGCGAGCTATTATCTGCAGGTGAAATCGTCCATCGACGATGGCTTGACCTGGGGAGAGGGCCCCAACGATCCGGGCGAGGCCCTCACCTCCGGTTACGCATACCCTTGCTACGGCTCTCTGGTGATCGCCCTGAACAAGCTCTTCTGCATATACACTTACAACCGGTCGAATTTGGCCTATCGTTGCCGGCCGCTGACCGGTGGGAGTTGGGAGGATGAAGTCGGCATCTATATGAGCAGTTACATCGATGAGGAGTTCTCCTCCGACAGCAGTCCCGAAAACAGAGTTGGGGTGGCCTTCAAAGCTCCCACCGTCGGTGGCATCTGTTTCAAGGAATACGACGGCGGAGGCTGGTCGGGACTTCATCTGGTGGAGTTCGAGGACAGCGCCTCCCCCTCTCTGAGATATTTTGGGGTGACGCCCTATGTGTTCTTCACCAAGAACTACGGGATTCTACAGGATCGACTCCACTACGCCTATAAGTCTGGCGACAGCTTTTCATCTTCGGAGCCGCTGGAGACCGCTCTGGGATTGTTTGACAAGGTCTTCTGCTACGATGACGATGCCTCCAGCAAATACGAAGACAGAACTACCGAGGCCGGCGATACCACCTCCGCGGATGTCTATCACCCCACTTCCGGGGCGTTAGTGAAAGATGTCAACGACACTCTGTACGTGGGAATGGAAGAGCCTTTCAGCGTGGTGCACGCCATTCTCTCGACCGGCGGCACCGTCGGGACGGTGGAGTGGCACTACTGGAACGGCAGCAGTTGGAAGGATTTCACTCCTTACTCCGGAGCCTATCACTTCACCGGCAACTCCATCGTCTATCTGTGGGAGGACCTCTACTCCTGTCCTTCGGACTGGCAGACGGGCAGCGTCAATGGAGAGACCAGATACTGGGTGCGGGCGAAGACCGCCACCCCCTTCGACGTGGCGCCGGTGGGAAGTCAGATCACCGCCATCTCCGATGCCGACTACATCAACGTCGTTGACGGTTGAGCAGGTATCTATGAGCAGAGAAGGGCGTGAACTCTCCGCTGTAAAACGATTTCGAGGTTTGAGATGAACATCACCTTAGATTACCTTCGCGGACACAGAAGCTGGCTGGTGAGAAATTTCAGAGTGTGGGGGGACTATTTCAGCGTGGAGGCTTCGATCATCTTCACTGAATCGACCTCCGGCGCCAAAAGGATCCTTTTGGGTCGAGCCTTCCTGGGAGGCTTAAACCAGGAGGTGACCTTCAGCGACGAGGTCCGCTGCTTCCAGGTGGGATCTGAAAACTCAAGTGGGTTCAGGATCGCCAAAGATGAGGCCTCCAAAACTGGATTGGTGGATCTGTGGATAGTCGAGATGAGCTAAGTCTGTACAAGCTGCTACCCTTTTTGAGCGATAACCAAGATTCAAAGGAGGTCTGGCTGTGGCCTTCACAAATATCGAACTGGTAAAAAAACATCTTATAGAACACCACCTCGGCTCTGAAGATGTAGAGAATGAGCCTTTACACCTCCTAAGCGGGAAGAGCTGCCGGTTGAAGATGGGAAACCTGCTGCCGGCCTCCGAGAAGGTGAAGTCCAAAGAGATAAATGAGCCGGTGCAGTTTCAAGGGAGCTTCGGACTCCTAGAACAGATCTCCCTTCCGGATCAGGAGCTGGTATACGACAGCGTGGTGGTGGCCGACAACAGCTCCATGAACACCATCTACCAGGAGAATGTCGATTACAGCGTTGACTACGACAACGGGACTATCAAGCGAATCCCGACCGGTTCGGTTCCCGGAGGCGCGACGGTGGTGGTGTGGTATCTATACTACCGCATATACCAAAGGGATCAGGATTACAAGATCAACTACACCACCGCTCTGATCACCAGGCAGCCTGGTGGTTGCATCGAGGAGGGGCAATGGGTTTTGGTGGACTACTCCGTGGAATGTGGTTTCCTCAACGACGATGTGATTGCCAACGCCATCACCGAAGCCGCCGACAAGGTGGCCAAATACATCGACGAACAATACGGCGATTCTACCGACCAGGGGCTGGTCACTGCGGAGACCTATCTGGCGGTGGCGATACTCTGTCGTATCAAGGCGGGGGAGGCCGCTTCCCTCTCGCCCCGCAACAGCACCGCCAAAGCCCTGGCTGAATCCTGGAGTGTCTTGGCGAACAGCTATCAGATGGAGGCATACCGCCTCCTCAATCGCTTCGTCCGAAAAATCGGTTATCTGCGCTCCCCGGACTTGCCGTAGCTTGTTCTGCGATAACTCCATTCCCGAAGACAGAAGCTAACCTTTTTGATTTGTGATAGGGGATTGACAATGAGCAGGTCAGTTTTCGCCCCCAAAGGGAGCTTCACCTCGAAGCTCCTGTTGGCCACCCTGACTATCTGTTTGGCATGGTTTCTTCACAAGGTGAGTAGCGCCGAATACTACGGTATTTACGGCAACGGGAACTCTCCCGCCGACACCGTCAGAATCAACTTCACCACCCTCTCAGGAGGCGTCAGCGGCAATCTCGCCGATCCGGATAGCATCGTGATTCTACGCTTCTATAAAGAGAGCCTGCTTGATTCCGTCACCTGGAAAGGCTCTGATAACGCCATCCGAAAATTGCGCCTGGGATATTTCGAATACCGCATCAGAGCCTCAAATGCCAGCGGAGACGTCGGACAGTATACCCTCGACCGGATCTGTTTCCGGGGCACAAGCTATCCGGGCTTTTCTGGCAATTATCAGGTAGTCGAAGGAGGTCTCTTCGCCAAAGCCGACAGTGCTGTGGTCGCCTCTGGCAGTATCTCTCAAATCGCCGAGGTCACCACCGACAGCCTCGAGCGAGAGGAGGGCATGCTTGCGACTGTCCGCGACACCGTGGGCTTGACATATCACGAGGTGGTTACCATAACCGGCGGCGGTGCGCACGCCTGTTCGCTCCATGCCTTCACCATCGAGGACACCACCGCAATACAGGCGGCCTTCATACGGGTTATGAACAACTCCGAGAATGCCACCGCGTCCCGTGGCTACACCGATTCAGAGGGGAAAGCGATATTCTCACTCGACCCCGGCACTTACAAGCTCTGGTCCTGGAAGGCGGGGCAGGTGTTTGCTCCGCTGCCCGATACCCTCATCGTCGCCGGCAGCGTCAATGATACCGTCTGGGCAAGCACATTTGACCCCGGGCAGCCACCGGAGCCCGAACTCTGCCGGGTATACGGGTGGATATACGGACTCTCCGGTGAGGGCCTGGCAGCTGTAACCATCTCAGCGAAGATAAACCAGGTGCCGTTGCGTTACGAATCGACCATCATATCACCATACTATCAATCCACTACCAGCGATACCTCGGGATACTGGTATTTGGATCTGTATCCCAACTCAGCGTTGACGCCAGACGACACTCAATACGAGTTCATGATCTACTATTCCTCCGGAGCGGTTTTGCGCAAGAAGGTGACGGTGCCGAATCAGAGTAGCTGGCAGCTCAGTTGGTAGACGGTTCACGGTAAACGGTTCACAGTAGAAGCTATTCGCGTCGTTTCTTCTGCGGGGCAGAGATGACTTTGGGATTCAAAGTGCCAGAGCTGGAGGAGCAGTTCTACTCCCACCAGGGGATGGATGCTCGGCTGCGGGGAATAATCTTAGAGTTAGCAGGTTTCGTCTTTCGCACCTCCGGGAACGATCTTGTCGTCACGGAGGTGAGGAGAACCCCCGAACGACAAAGGGAAATTTACGGCTACCTGAAACCCA
>LIZU01000016.1 GCA_001302725.1 candidate division Zixibacteria bacterium DG_27 | reverse complement strand
AGGACCGCTGTGATGACCCCACCAGTTGTTCTCCGCCAGAATGGTTATACTGGTGTCCGCATTGTAGACGCCGAACAGGGAATTGCCCATTATATCGCACCCCCCTATGAAGGGAGAAGCGCCATCGGAGCTGTGAACGCCGTAATCGTTATACGCTAAAGCGCAATGCGTCACTACAGGCGAGGCATTCACCGTCCTTATGCCGATGTGATTGTGCCAACTGTAGGTCGAATCGATGCTGACCTCTCCACCCAAACATGACAAGCCCTCGTTGAGACTGTTAACAAGCTGAGATTCTGAAATGGTGGCACTGCCGGACTCAACTTCCATACCGGTACTGGCATATCGAATGATAGCATTCTTCGTCTCTACAGACGTTATTCCAGACGCGATCTTGAGTCCCTCCCAGTCTCCAGGCTTTCCATCGGAGGGACCATTAGCATTATTGTCACCACCGTAGTCGTCATCGTTGATGGAGGTGAAAACAACCTGCCTGTTCCTTGTCCCCTTTGCCTGGAGTTTCCCCAGCGACCTCAGGTAAGATCGCGACAAAAACTTCAGAACCGAACCGGCCCCGATGAACAGTGAATCGCCCGGTGGCACTACTAGACTATCCAAAGAGACATACGCGGTCATTGGATCCGGCAATTCACTCTGGATGGTTCCCCATACACTTCCCGATAAACCTAAGACGGTGTTGTAGACGTTATTCTCAAAAGTGTTATTCCTCAGCTTTGTCTTTCCCAAATCCCCGGTCAGGATAACGCTCACCTCGTTCGTGGAGATGGTGTTAGAATCAATCTTGGCGGCGGAACTGTATATCCCCGCCCTGAGCTGACCACCATTCTCGCTCTTCGAACTCCCGCTTCGGGAAGACGAAACCCCGGCGTAAGAGCTAAAGGAAGCTTTCACCTTTCTGATTTTCGAGTTCTCGGAACTACCCCGAGACCTCTCTCTGCCCCCGTGAATATGACTCGTGATCGTGTTTCTCCTGAACGTGGGGAAAGCCGAGCCGGTGTAGAATATCCCGTAATGGCCGTTGGCAGCGATTGTACATCTCTCCACATGGTAACTCGCTTCTGCCCCCACAATCTGTATGCCGGAGCCGGCGTTACCCTCGATATTCGAGCCTCTCACCGTGGGCGGGCTGAGCCCCTCACAGGCGATCCCTGGTGAATTGGAGCCGATACCATTATTGACTATCTTGCAGCTATCAATGGTGAAGCTCATCTCCCCTGAAGAATAAACCCCGTATCGTCCGCAACCATTCACCTCCGTTCCGAAGATGCTTGGCTGGCCGGACCGAACGTATATCCCGCAATCGTCACAATCGGAGATCGAAGTATGCAGAACTGAAGGGGAACCATCAGCAATATAGATTCCGGAACCTTTACAAAACCCCACAGCGCAGTTTGTCACGTGCAAGGCTGAGGCAGTGGTGTAGATTCCGTAGACGGGATACAGGATATCGGTGTAAAAGAGCGTGCCTCCACTCCCCTCCTCCGGAAAGGATATTCCTCGCCAGTCACCCGGCTGCCCCACTGAAGGCCCGTCGCCGTTGGTGTCGCCCCCGAAGCGGTCGTCCGAAAACGAGGTGTACACGATCTTTGAACCGGGATTCCCGTCGCTGCTCAGATAACCTCTCACCTTGAGTTGACTGTTGGGCGAAAATTTCAAAACTGCCCCGGCCCTCACGGTCAGGCTCTCCTCTAACGGGACAGTCACGCTGACTATAATGACATAAGCTCTCAAGCTGTCCGGCAACTGGTTCGGCACCACCCCGGACACCTCCCCGGTTAGACCCAAAGCAGAATTGTAGGTGTTGTTCTCAATGGTATTCCCCGAAGCCCGAAAGCTGGCCAGATCGCCGGTGAAAATCAGCGGATAGGTGTTATTCGTAATAGAGTTATCAATGGCCTTACAGCAACTCCCATAGATGGCGGCCGCCGCCTCACCATCGTGTCCGCTGATCTGGTTTCCGATGAAACGGGCAGCGGCACTCCCCTGGTATGAGATCCCATGTTTGAGGTTGTCCCTCAAAGTGGTGGCGGATACCTTGAAGGCGACCTCCGTGTCTTGGCAATAGATCCCGCAACCGGAGTTGGTTTCAATTGAGCAGGAGACGATATCTGGCGCCAGGGGACCGTAACAGCCAATCCCGTTGTCCGATAAGTCGCTGCCGTTGTCCTTGATGACGCAGCTATCGACGGAGAACTCGATGTTCCCCTGAGAGAGTATCCCGCTGCCTCCGTTTCCAAGGATCTGGCAACCGTTGAGGCTTACGTTTCCGGAATCGGCATATAGACCAGCACCTTCGTTGCTCTCCAGGGTGCAGCCCGCTAAAGAGAGAGTCCCGCCGTCCAAAAGAGCGCCGTACTCAGAACAGAAAGAAAGCCCACAGCGGTCGAGAACTGCTTGACCTGCGGTGGACTTCATCCCCACCATCGGGAAACGTATGGTGGTGTACCGGAGGTCGACCTCCGCCTCAGACTCGCTGACGACGAAATACCTCCAGTCGCCTGGAGTGCCGGAGGTAGGGCCGTTAGGTCCAGCATCGCCCCCGAACTCGTCGTCGAACACCGAAGTCAAGACGATGCCGTCCTCCACCTCCCCCTCCCCTAACAAAACCCCTTCAACTCGTAAGACGCCCACAGATCTGAACTTGCACACCACCTCGGAGTTCAGAACCAGAGTGTCTCCGGAGGCAACTACGATGGAGTCCGAAGCCAGATAGCTTCCAGCACCCTGGGGGAGGACCCCGCTCAATTCCCCACTGAGGTTTCCCTTCAATCCCAGCACATTGTTGTAACTGTTGTTGAAGAATTGATTCGATTTGAAAACAAGCTCCCCAACCTTCCCGCTGAGGGCAATGGGGAAAAAGTTGTTCTCAAACCGATTGGAGGCCACCTCTCCGCTGTTAAACAGAATCCCACACTGGCCCTCCTCGGGGTGGTTTCTGATAATGTTGCCGTAAACAAAGGGGGGAACTGTTCCCGAGCAATATATCCCGTACAGACTGTTATTCTCGATGAGGTTTCCAGTTATGCCGCAGAGGGAATCCAAGTTCTCGAAGCGGATGCCGGAGCCGGTGTTGAAAGAGAGGCTGCAGATCTCCACAGCCGGGGCAATCGGTCCCGGGGAGTGAATCCCGGCGTCCAGGGACCGTTCTCCGTTAGAGGTAATCACGCAATTGGTCACATAGAAACTCGAGCTCCCCGAACAGCCGATCCCGAAATGCCTGCAGTCGGCGACGGTGCAAGAATCTATAAGGGGGCTGCCGGCCTCCACCCAAATTCCGTGCTCCCTGCAACTGCTGACCAAGCAGCTCTTGAGGGTGAGATCTCCCCCATCTACATTTACGCCGGTGAGTGCAAAGCGGATGTGAGCCTGCCTTATCGAGGCGGAGGCGCTCTCCTGGATCGATATCGAACTCCAGTCCCCGGGCGAACCGGAGGAGGGACCGTCGGCGTTCGTGTCGCCCCCGTAGTTGTCATCGGCAAAGGAGGTGAAGATGGTTGAGTCCAATGGATTCAAGCCCGCGGATAGGCTCCCCAATACCGTCAGTTCCTGAAACGAGGGGAATTTGATTATCACTCCGGGTTCGATCTCCAGAGACTTGTATTCGGGGACCTCCACGCCACCTACCACCACATAGACGCCCAGGATGTGTATCAGGTCCTCAGGCAGGGTGCCGAAAATCGGCCCAGAGAGCGCCAAGGCGCTATCGTAGTTATTTCCGCTAATAATGTTATCCCGGAAGTCAAAAAGAGCGACATTCCCACCCAAGAGGAACGGATACGTGTTTGCAGTAATCTGATTCCCGATCACCTGCGCTGGGTAGCTTCTCATTCCCCCGTAATCTGGGTCCTGATGCCCGCTAATGGTGTTGCCGGAGAAAACCGGAATGACCACGGCATCATAGTATTCAATCCCATACCTGGCGTTGTCTCGAATGAGGTTGTCGGCGATCTGGAAGCTCTCCAGCGTCCAGGTGGCTTCAAATCCGGAGCCGCCGTTCTCGAAGATCTCACATCCGATCACATCCGGCGCCGAGGAGCCGTTTGAGAAGATTCCGGAGCAACACTCCTCCAAGCCGTTGTGATAGACTCGAGAGTTGATGATAGCTGGGTGTCCGGAGCCGTTGAAAAAGCCGTATCTTTCGCACCTGTATAAGTTGCAGGAATCGACCTCTACCGAGCTTCCGAAGTTCAGCACTCCGTAGAAGGCATAACGGATGTGAGAGGTGCGGATGTATGAGTTCTGAGATAAGGGAACCTGGAAGAGAATGAAATCCCAATCCCCGGGCTCGGGCACTCCGTCGGAGCCCGCGATGATCTCCCCGACGCTGTCATCGTCCATGGATGTGAAAAAGACCGGGTCGTCTCCACCGGGGACCTGCAGATCCCCGTAGATCTCCAGCTGCTTACCGTGGTTGAACTTGACCCTCACGCCCGGCTCTATCCTCAAGGTCCTCCCCAGAGGCACGGTGACGTTACCGTAAACGTAGTAGGTCGAATCCGAATGCCAAGCTCCCCACTGATTGCCCCCCACGGTTACGTAGCCGAACGCCAAATCGAAGCCCAGCACCACAAGAAGCAGGAGAGCGGAGTTCGCTAGCTTGAGGAATGTTTTCAGTTCTTGAGACATCGAGTATACGATAGCTTCGAAAAGGCAGATTTCAGAAGAACGAGTCTGACCTCGGCAAAAAAACAGGTTCAGTCAATTTGAGCTGGAGATGAGGATTTCAACATGCTGAAGACATCGATTCAGGAGTGTGGACCCTCTGCAGTCAGATGGCGGCGCTCGAAACCAGCTTTTTGCGCTTGGGTTCCAGAGGCCAGGTCAATAGCTAGACCTTCCACAGTCCCTTCGGTGCGCTTACGCCTCCAGATCTGTTTGCACCAGGCCGATCCATTTGGCAGGAAATCGGAGCAAGTCTGGGAGCGGACTTCTCAAAAGCACTGGAAGCGTTGAGGTGAAAGACCTCTTTCCGTGGATGTTCTATGCCGGCAGTTCAACCGGAGGGATCTCGACTCCGGGGACGACCACCTCCTCAAAAACAAGGGGACTCATTAGTTTTTTCTACGCGCGCGACATGGAGATTTGTATCAAGCCCCCACTTCCTCAGCAGCCGCTGGGCAACAACGCCAGTTTTGCAGCTGTCAGGCAGACCATGAAAATCGCCTTTTTGGAAACTAACTATAAAGGGGAAAAATGTCAAGCTTGACTTCCGATCGAGGATGCCCCATGCCCTTGCCCGGAGCCGGCGAGGTTGCAAACGGTCTGACTCCTCTTTTTTCCGTCTGCGAGCGAAACGTTTCCGTTGGGCTGCCCCAACTCACCCAAGACAATCTTACCGCCAATCCGGCAAAGGTAAAGACTGCTCTGAACGTTCCCCAGAGGCCCGGGTGACGACAGTCAAGGCTCCGAGCTAATCACCCCGCTTTTCGCCTGTGGGTTCAAGAAAGAGGGAGCCGGAAGAGTCCAGATGGTGCCATTTTCTCGGAATGACCCAGCGATTTCTCCTCTGAAAAAGTGTTCCTTTTTTGATGGATAGACGTTAGATGTAGTGGTTCGGATTCGGCAGGGTTTGGTGGCCTCAGTCAATAAGGGATCTGCCTTTGCAATCGGCTCAAGACCTAGTTGTCCTTTCCGAACTATTAACTGTTAGAACGTGCCAAAGGGTGATGAAAAAATGCTTGACTTTGAATTCTCAAACTCACATAATTGACCTCGATGAGGAGTAACGACTTCTTGGATATAAATCCTTTAGTGGGAATGTGAACTTTCGATTCAAAATTCTGGAGGTTTGACCATGAGACTATTTGCCAATTTCCACAGGAAATCGATCCCTCCCCTGGCGGTTTTGGTGGTCTTGGTGTGGTGTCTGGGGCTCTTCGCCGGCACCACCGGAAAGATCAGCGGCAGGGTGACGGACGCCCAGACCAGAGAGGGTCTGCCCGGGGTGGCAGTGATGATCGAGGGCACTAAGATCGGCGCTGCCACCGACTTCGACGGCAACTACGTCATTCTGAATGTCGCTCCCGGAGTCTACAGGCTTTCTGCCAGCACCGTCGGCTACACCAAGATGCTTGTGACCAATATCGAGGTGAATATCGACAAGACCACCACCATCAATTTCAGGCTCTCCTCCGAAGCGATCGAGATGGAGACAGTGGAGGTGGTCGCCGAAAAGCCGGTAATCGAAGCCAAGGTAACCCAGAACGACCGCAGCATAGGTGCCTCTACCATTGAGAACCTCCCGGTTATAGACGTTCAGGACATTTTGGCCACCGAGGTCGGTTTCGTCAGCAGAGGGGATCAGCTGCACGTTCGTGGGGGTCGAGCCGGGGAGGTCAAATTTCAGATCGACGGAGTGGACGTCAACGACCCTTTGGGAGTGAACGCCCCCAGAACCCAGGATCCCCGTATCGAGGACTCTTCCGGACAGCGCCAGCAACTGCAGCAGCCACCCCACATATCCATGAATGTGGCCTCCTCCAACATCGAGGAGATCAACATCATTAAGTCCGGGTTCAGCGCCGAGTATGGAAACGTCCAGTCGGCGGTGGTGAATTTGGTCACCAAGGAGGGCTCCAATCAGCGCACCAGCGGGCGCATCGAATACTACACTGACGATCTGGGCTTCCCCTCCTTGAACAAGTATTCCTTCAACAGCGACCGGCTTGACTGGAATCTCTCCGGACCGGTCCCGCTTATCTCCGATGTTTTGCTGCCAACAATGGGGCTAGAGTGGCCGGGAGAGAGAATGTCTTATTACCTCTCTTTCACTGTGGACAAAACCGATACCTACACCCCTTACAGCAAATACTGCACTCCCACCACCAGAAAGAATTTTGGATACAACCGGCAGATGTGGGATTGGTTTGGAATCAAGGTCCCCAACAGACAGAACAACTACTACAACGCTCTGGCAAAGGTGACTTACAGCTTCCGGCCCAACATGAAGTTCGACTTCAAGTATTCTAAGGAGTGGGAGGAGAACACCCCCTGGGACTGGGACTTCAGATATACTCCCTCCACGGCTCCTCACTACACTCAGGACGGAGAGGTCTATCAGCTTACCTTCAAGCACACGCCGGGCTGGCTCAAGAACACCTTTTACCAGGTTTTGGTCTCGAAGTATGTTATCGAGTCCGAGCACAAACCTGGAGGTCTTGTTCCGGGTGACTTCCTCTTCTTCGATGAATGGGAAATTTACACCGACCAGAACAACAACGGCCAGTGGGATCCGGCGGAGCCGTATGTGGACGCCAACGGGAACGGACAGTACGATTTCGGCGAACCATACTCTGACAAAAACGGCAACGGTTACTGGGACGAGGCCGAACCTCTCGTTCAGGATACCAATGGCAATGGAGTTTTCGACCCCGAGCGGGAGAGCATCTATGAGCCAGACGACCCCGAGCCATATCTCGACGGCGACCGTTCCGTCGGGGAACCCTTCGAGGACGTCAATCGCAACGGCGTCTACGACGAGGCAGTTGACATATTCAGCTTCGCGGACGACTTGAACGGTAACGGCAGCTACGATGGGCCCAACGACCCTTGGAGTCCCGGCATCCCCTTCGAGGATCTGAACGGGAACGGGGTTTACGATGCCCCCAACCTGCAATACGACCTCGGAGAACCTTTCGTGGACCTGAACGGAAATGGAAGGTGGGATCCCCGCGACCTGTTCTTCGACTTCGGTTTTGATCGGCGGATGACTTATACCCATAAGAGGAGCCGTATCTGGACCTTGAAGTTCGACATCACCGGCCAGCTCACCCCGGAAAACGAGATCAAGAGCGGATTCGAGTATAAGTGGAACAACGTGCGCATGGAGGACTTGAGGTACCCGTTTAGCTATTACGGGGGCGTTCCCGACACCACCGAGCTTTGGCCTGATAAGGGCACCTTTAGAGATTTCTACACCCGCACTCCGAGCCAGGGCGCGGTCTATCTGCAGAACAACATCCTGTACGGAGCCATGGTGGCCAACGTCGGTCTGCGCTACGATTTCTTCAGACAGGCTCCGGAGATCTGGGACGTCTCGGAGGAAGAGGCCCAGTACCAGTTTGGCTCCATCGATTCCGTCACCGAGGGGCAGAACAAGTTCTCGCCTCGGCTGGGGGTCTCCTACCCGATTACCGACCGCGCCAAGATCTACTTCAACTACGGGCATTTCTATCAGCTCCCGGAGCTTTATCAATTCTACGCCCGGGCGACTCAAACCTTCGGGCGAGCGCTGCCGATAGTCGGGAACGTCAACTTGAATTATACCAAAACCATCGCTTATGAAATCGGAGTCGCCTATCAGGTTGGCAACAACTACAAACTGGACATCTCCGGATTCTACAAGGACTACTACGGCCTGATCAATGCTGTCGAGGGTTTCGGGACTACGGTCTTCCAGCCGGATATGTACGGCAACAACGATTATGCCCGCACCCGAGGTTTCGAGGTGGAGTTGACCAAAAGCTATGGTCAGTACTTAACCGGCAGCCTCGACTACGAATACTCCTGGGCTTTCGGTAAAAGCTCCACTGACATTGCCGACTACTACCTGCGGGCCAACAACCAAGAGATCCCCATTCAGGAGTTTCCCCTGGATTGGGACATCCGCCATCAGTTGACCATAAATACCGATCTCCGGGTGCGCAAGGGTGACCATCCCAGACTGGGCCCTCTGAAAATCCCGGATAATTGGGGATTGAACCTTCTGTGGCAGTTGAAGTCCGGCTTCCCCTACACTCCCGGGGAACGTCATCCCGAGGTCGTCTTGGTGGGCAGAGCGAGTCCTCCCCCCAACTCCAAGAGGATGCCGGCCAGCTCGAACATGGATCTCCGCTTCAACAAGGATTTCGGGGCCTTAGGCTTCAACTATTCGTTCATAGTCTGGGTGACTAACGTTTTCGACACCAGAAACGTCTTTACGGTTCACACCGATACCGGTCGGCCCGACACCAGAATGTTGAGCGGTGACGGTCTGATCATAACCGGACTGGAGCACGACGCCAATCCGACTAACTGGGGACCGGGCAGAAACATCAAGGTGGGGTTGAGCATGTCGTTCTAATCTCGAAGTCACAAACCCGGGACGGGGAAGGAGAAATCGACCCTCCCGGCACCTGGAAATATTCGCTAAATCAAATATCTGGAGTGAATAGATGGAGAAAGCAAGATCGAAAATCGGAAGCCTGCTTCTGGTAGTGGCGCTTCTGCTCCTGGTATGGGGCCAGTTTCAAGCGGTGTCTGGCCGTAGCAACGATAAGGCAGAGCGTCCCTTCCGTTTGCAGAAGGTGACCGCCACCCCCAATCTGGTCAATTACACCCACCGGATTTCCAACCTCTGGTTTACAATCCAGAACAACGGGATTTTGGGCAGCTTCATGGGGGAGGAGATCGACCCCGAGACCCTGGAAGCTGCCCCTTCGTGTGAATTCCCGGCGGGATCAAACATCGAATATCTCTTTGAATGCGCCCTTTGGATTGGGGCCATTGTAGATGGTGACACCCTGGTCTCCTGCGCCACCGATGGCTGGTGGGACACCCGGGAGATGTATCCGGATGAGGCCGGCGCCATCACCGGGGAGATCTGGTTGCGCTCCACCAGACCAGCAGGCGCCTATCCTCGGAATCGCACCGACATCTACCCGAATCAGATCGACAGCAGCTCGGCGGGATCACCGCAGGGAGACAAGTTCGGGATCGAGGCCATCTCCGAGGAGGATTTCATCGCCACTTACACCGACACCCACACCGCCTCCTTCGTGGAGATCGATCCCATCGATCAGCGCATTCACGCCCCTCTGGGGGTGGAGATCGTCCAGAAGAGCTACAGCTGGAGCTACGAGTATGCCGAGGATTTTCTGCTTCTGGATTTCGAGTTCACCAACATCGGAAATGAAGAATTAGAAGAGGTTTGGCTCGCCTTCCACGTCGATGCCGATGTCGCTCACAACAGCGCCGGCTCTCCGGGTGCCCAGGACGACATGACCGGCTTTTTGCAGCGCTACCCGACCATCGAGGGGATCGACTCCTTAAGGATTTTCACCGCTTACGTTGCCGATGTCGACGGCGACCCCACTGGTGGGGTTTGGGATTACGAGAGCTGTCGTGGGCTTTCGGGGGTGCGGGTGGTTCGTTGTCCCTTCGATTCCATCACCGCAGAGACGATCGGCTTCAACTGGTGGATCTCCAACGTCAACGCCGCCTTTGACTGGGGGCCACAACTAGTAGTGAACCAGCGAGTATACAACGATGGCAACCTGGGAACTCCCACCGGAGACGCCAGCAGATACTACGCCATCTCCAACGGAGAGTTCGACTACGACCAGGTAACCTGTGCTTTGAATCACCAGAGCGAAGGGTGGTTGCCCCCCTTGTCACCTGCCGGCAACGCCAAGGATTTGGCTAACGGTTACGATACTCGTTACACCTATTCGTTCGGACCGTTTGAGAAAATCTCCCCGGGTGACAGCCTCGTGGTGACGGTCGGCTACATCTGCGGCGCCGACTTCCATGTCCGCCCCGATGATGCTAACGCCTTCATAGAGGCCCCCGACGACGAGGCTTTGGTGAACGACTATTATTCCCGTCTGGAGTTCGCCGACTTCGCCATCAACGCTACCTGGGCGGAGTGGGTTTACGACAATCCCGGGGTGGACACCGACGGCGACGGTTATCGCGATGAGCATGTCTTAAGCCCCGAAGGTGACACTGTCTGGATCAAGGGCGACGGGGTGCCCGACTTCGCGGGACCGCCACCACCTCCATCCCCACAGCTGACCTTCAGAGTCTCGCCGGGAGTAGTCACCATAATCTGGAACAGTCTGGAGTCGGAGAACGAGAAGGACACCTTCAGCGGGCTCAACGATTTTGAGGGCTACAAGATGTACTGGTCCAAGACCGGACGGCTGGACGATTACGACCTTCTGGCGGCATACGATTACATCGACTACGATTCCATATATCATGAATCCGGCAGACTCAAGAAGTGGAAGAAAGCGCCGGTCCGCTACCAGGATCTGATGCAGAAGCATCCTGATATAGATTTCTATAAGTTTCCGCCCTATGCTCCTATGTCTCCGTATGACACTCTGTACACACCTCACAGCTACAATCGAGGATTCGGAGACACCGAGCTGGACAGCGCTTTTCTCCAGAGCGGCGGCGGGGAGCTGATCGTGGATTCCACCACCATCTATATTGACGAAATCTTTTAGAGAGCCAGGCGCTGTATTTTGCGGTGACCGCTTTTGATTACGGGAACCCGGTTACGAAGCTGTCGCCGATAGAGTCGTCGAAGGCCATAAACGCCACCTTGCTCTATCCCACCGCGACCGGTGAAGACATCACCGGGGAGATATTTGTATTCCCCAATCCTTACCGGGGAGATGGCGGCTATAGAGAAGTCGGTTTTGAGGATCCGGATCGTTCAGGTTGGACCCCCTGGGATCGGCGAATATACTTCGGGAATCTGCCGGAAAAGTGCACCATCAGGATATTTACACTGGATGGGGACTTGGTGGACACCATCGAGTACGATCGCAGCCTGCCAGGAACCTTGGAGTTTGCCGAGTGGAACCTGATCTCCCGCAACACCCAGGCAGTTGTCTCGGGACTGTACATCTTCTCGGTGGAGTCCGAAAGCGGCAGCTACTTGGGGAAATTCGCCATCATCAAATAGAATGAGTGTGAAGAAGAAGTTGGCTTGAAAGAGTTAGGAGAAAATGATATGAAGAAAATCACAGTCGTCGGCCTGGCGATGCTTTTGACCTTGTCAGTCTCCAAGGTGGCCTTGTCACAGGCCAAGGTCGGAACTGCGGGGGCGCAGTTCCTGGAGATCGGGGTCTCGGCGCGAGCAGTGGGCATGGGAGAGGCGTTTCTGGCAAATTGTGATGATGCCTCCGCAGTTTACTACAATCCGGCACTGATTGCAACCCTACCCCAGACAGAGGTGATGCTGACCCACATCGATTACCCTGCGGATATCAATTATGAGTTTGCAGCTCTGACTTTGCCGGTGCCGCAACTGCTCGGGGCGTTGGGCTTCGGCGTTTACTATCTGTCTACCGACGATATGCCGTTGACCGACTATACCTATCCGCGAGGCAACGGCCAGACCTTCACCGCCCGAGATCTCGCCGCCAGCTTTAGTTACGCCGCCAGTCTCACCGACCGCTTCTCGGTAGGGATCACCCTGAAATACATCGGGGAGTATATTGAGGAAGAGAAGGCCATCGGCTGGGGTGCAGATGTCGGCACTCTCTACGAAACCGGCTTCAGGAATTTCAAAATCTGCATGATGATATCGAATTTCGGGTCGGACAGCAAGTTCTCTACCGCAGAGGATGTGACATATGAGGCGGAGTCCTATCCCCTACCGATGGACTTCAAGTTCGGGATGGCCATTGACGCTGTCAGTAACAGCTCTCACCGGGTGGTGCTTGCGGTCCAGGGTTCCCATCCCAACGACAATCTGGAGAAATACAACACCGGGATGGAATACTGGTACAATGACATGGTGGCCTTGAGAATCGGAAACAGGTTCGAAGATGATGCCGGAGGCGGTTTCACCGCCGGAGCCGGAGCGAAAATCCCGCTCTCGGGAGTGACTCTGCGAGCCGATTACGGGTATCATGACTTCGGCTGGCTTAAGGAGGTGCACCGCTTCTCCTTAGGTTTCTCCTTCTAAGGTTTTGAGCATTAGCGATTGCAGGAGGACACTTTAGATGCTAACTAGGAATAACTCATACCTCAAACTGGGGATAGTCTTTACGATTACCATCGCTCTGGCGCTACTCTTCGGTTGCTCTTTGAAGAAGAAGGGGACTGCCTACGAGAATATTCCGCCGCTGGTTTTCTTCGCCAACGTCCCCAACGATTCCTCTTCTCTGGGTTATAACCCGGTCGTGGCCTGGTATGGGACCGACGTCGACGGCTACATAATCGAGTTTCAATACGTTGTTGTGAGGGACTCCGACCTCGGCGGAGTCTCACCTGTAGATTTCGCAGAGAACTTCCCCGACACCATCACAGATTGGATAGCGGTTGAGGGTACCCGGGACACCGTCCAGCTATATGCCTCGCTCGACACCAGCGTGTATATCAAGCAACACATATTCCTTCGCGCCTTGGACGACGACCAGGCTCTCTCCAGCATCAAATTCCGGACCCTGTCCAGGAACAACCACCCCCCGGCCACCGAAGGATGGTATCTTCTGCCTTACAGCCGTTTTGAGCATTGTGACGGCGATTCGTTTCCAATCTTCTATTGCTTGCCGGAGCTGAGCGACCAATTTGGGGGAATAGCCTTCGAATGGACTGGTTCGGATACTGTCGATTACCCCGGAGACCAACCCCCCTTCGAATACCACTGGGCGCTTTACGGTCCGGACGATACCTGTTACATCGACACCGCCCAAGTGGGGATATACGTTAACCAGGGGGTCAAGTATGAGTCCTACGATTCCATCGCCGGTGATGTATGGGTCACTAATACGTTTGTGACCATGGCGGGCCTTCGCAGTGGCTACTATCTGTTTATGGTCAGAGCCCGGGATGACGCTTTCGTTCCCGACGCCACCCCGGCTGCCGGCCTCATGCGCGTAGTCGAGCCACTTTTCATAAGCGACCCAGATTTGGCTACGGACATCGCCTTTGTTGACCTCTCTCGCTACGACCAGCACGCCATCTACAGGAAGGGTCAGGAGACTGTTCCCGATTCCCTGAGGGGGTTTTTCTATCGGGCCTTCGAGTCTGCAGGAGTCGATTCCGCAACTCAAGTCGCCTTCTTCAGTGAGTCCAGTGGGACCAATCGAGATCCAATCCCGTTTCCGGAGGTGTTCAACTATAAACTCTTGCTGGTAGTCAACGAGGGGTACCGTTTCGCCATCCAACAGGATAAGCCTTGTGAGGAGCTCCGCTGGTATTTGCAGGCGGGCGGGATGGTGTGGATTGTCGGGAGGCAGTGCTTTAAATATCATAATACAGACACCCTCTGGTATTTCGAGGAGACTTTCGAAAGTGACCGATTGGCGGCTGATTACCTCGATCTCGAGACCAGTTGGTTCATAAGGTGGATACCCAGTCCGTTGTTCCAGACCCAGGAGTTCATAGGAGCCTCTGCTTCTGCCAGCGATTTCCCCGATTTATCGATAGACTCAGCCCAGGTGGCCAGGATCTTCTACGGCGAGGCTTGGGATACCACCAAACTCCCCGGTGTGGAACGGTTCTCCAGGGGCAGCGATTCCGAAACCCTCTATAAATTCACCTCGGGCGAACCGGAGGGTTCCAACTTCCACGGCTGGCCGGTAGCAAGTCGCCGAGAGGGTCCCAATTACAGATGTTCCTACTTCGCCTTCCCCCTCCACTACATTAAGCAAGAGCAGGCTAACCAGGCAATGTCCCTGATGCTCACTTGGTTTTTCTCAGAGCCGCCCTCAATTCACAGACAACTAATACCTAACTACGTCAAGCAGAGGCAGATTAGTGAGGTGACGTCCACCACCGTCAAATGGCATTTCTCGGAAACACCATCGATTTACAGTAACAGGGAATCGACAGCTCAACTCTCCTCTGGTCGTTCAAAAGTCATTCGCCATCCCTGAACAACATTCGCGTAAGCTGAGGTACAAAAAAGAGGCCGGTTACCCGGCCTCTTTTTTTCTGTCTGCCTACTGATCCTAAGCTCATCCCGGGTTCAGTCCACAGTCCATAGTTCACGGTCCACGGACAGACTCAGGCTCCTGCCTGCTGTCTACTGTTTGCTGTCTACTGCTGTTGGGGTATCACCTCAACTGCGACAAATATCGCTCCCTGACTTTTAGCAAGAAATCCTTCACCCTATTTGTTCGATAATCGGGATATGTCCATTCCAGCTCCTCGAACCTACCCTGTTTGAAGATCAGAGTCACCTCGGCGAATATCCCCTCCCGCAGGTAGATGCGATGGGAGAAGTTTTTGGTGCTAGCCAGAACCAACTTGCTGGCCTCCAGATAGCCCGGATCGATATTCACTCTCCGTTTCAATTGACCGGGGACTACCTCGCCGGACTGCGTCTCCATACGATTTGTGAGAGTCTTTATCTCCGCCAGATCTCCGGGATCGATCAGGTTCGCAAAGCTCAAGATGGCTCTTTTCAGATTCTCGCCCATCTCTGCGCAGTAATACCGAGTGAAATCGAAGGGGAACGGTTCGGTCTCCAGATCGATCTGGCCGAACGGAGCCACCAGGGTTGCCTTCACCTCCTCGAAGGATATGCTCTCGGAGAAAATCAAACCGCAAAGAAGCTTGACCTTCTCAGGCTTTCCGATCTCGCCCACTGTCTCCCCTGCAGACCTTGACACAGAGTCCGCAAATGTGCTGCCCGAAGTTCGCCTCTCTGGCGAACTTGCGCAGCTGCTCAAAGCACCCCATATGGTCGAACTCCTCCGGCCTTTCTTTGATGGCTCCGACTGGACAGATCTCCAAACAGGCTTTGCACTCACCGCAGTCTCTGCTTGTAGGCTCATTCGGAGCCAGAGGAATGTTGCTCAGCACCGTCACCAACCTCACCGCGGAGCCGAAGCGAGCATTCACCAGAAGATTGTTTCTGCCGAGCCAACCCAAACCGGCCAGCTGGGCAATCCTCTTGTGAGAGAGGTGAGAACTTTGCTTTTCCCAATCAACTATGTAAGAGGCTGCAATTGGCAGAGCATCAAAGCCGAACGTAGCGATTCTGGATGAAATTCTGGTGGCGAGGTTGTCCAAAAACATATTGGTGTGGCGATAGTGCGTTTTATAGATCTGCGTGGGTCTATCTATGATGGTGGCCAGCACCGGAGAAGACAAGGCCGCGCCCATCGAAATGGCAAATCGGA
>LIZU01000015.1 GCA_001302725.1 candidate division Zixibacteria bacterium DG_27 | reverse complement strand
GAGGCATGGTTTGACCAGTTGCGATTGAATACCTTGGACCTTTCGGGGCCGAGTGTTTCTGTCGGCATCAATATAAGGCCTTAGTCTTGGAGTAGCTCGTGAAGAAGATCGTTGGAACTATAAAACTGCAGATACCCGCAGGGAACGCTACTCCGGCGCCCCCGGTGGGACCGGCCCTGGGACAGCACGGGGTCAACATCATGGAGTTCTGCAAGGCCTATAACGCCAAGACCAAAGGGCAGGAGGGCCTCATTGTCCCGGTGGTGATCACCGTTTACGCCGACAAATCCTTCACTTTTATCACCAAGACCCCGCCGGCAGCTGTTCTCTTAAAGCGGGCCGCCAAAGTGGAGAAGGCTTCGGGGGAACCGAACCGGGTCAAGGTCGGCAGCGTTACCAAGAAGCAGTTGCGGGAGATCGCCGAGACCAAGATGAAAGACCTCAACGCTGCCTCCCTGGAGGCCGCCGAGAGGATCATCGCCGGCACCGCCCGCAGCATGGGGATCGAGGTTACCACTTAAGGATCGGCTCAATCAAACGAGTTTCGCACATGAAAAGAGGCAAGAAATATCGCAACGTCAAACAGGCCAATCCCGGCGGCACCGCTTACACCGTCGCGGAGGCCGTGACTAAGGTCAAGGAAACCGCTTACGGCAACTTCGACGAGACCGTGGAGCTCTCCCTCCGCCTGGGTGTCGATCCCAGACACGCCGACCAGATCGTGAGGGGGACGGTGGTGATGCCCAACGGCACTGGTAAGAAGGTGAAAGTCTTGGTGCTCACCAAGGGCGACAAGGAGAAAGAAGCAAAGGAGGCCGGCGCAGACTTGGTCGGCGGGGAAGACTACATCGAGAAGATCAAGGAAGGCTGGCTGGAGGCCGACGTCATCGTAGCTACGCCGGATATGATGGCTCAGGTGGGCAAGCTGGGCAAGATCCTGGGACCGAGGGGACTCATGCCCAATCCCAAATCGGGAACCGTCACCTTCGAGGTCGCCAAAGCCGTCAAAGATTTCAAAGCCGGGAAGATCGAATACCGGGTCGACAAGGCCGGCAACATCGGCGCCCCCGTGGGCAAAGTCTCCTTCTCACCTGAACAGCTGTTGGAGAATCTGAAGGTCTTTCTTGATGCCATAGTGAAGGCCCGGCCGGCTGCCTCTAAGGGAACATACCTTAAGTCCGCAACTCTATCGTCCACCATGGGAGTCGGTTTCCGTCTGGATACCCAGGACGTTACCGCTTTCATCAGATAGGTTCTGCAACCGAGAAGCCCCGGAGTCAAGATGCCACCACAGTGGAAAACAGAGAAGGTTAAAGAGCTCGCTGAGAGATTCCGCGACCATCCCAACGTCTTCTTGACCGACTTCACCGGTCTGGGAGTGGGGGAGTTCACCGATCTTCGGCGCAGACTGCGAGAGGTCCAGGCCCGATATCAGGTCGCCAAAAACAGCCTCATCCTCCGGGCGGCGAAGGAGGTGGGGTACGACTTCTTGGAGGAGCACCTGACCGGTCCCACCGGATTAGTCTTCGCCTCCGAGCAGGCCAATCTTCCGGCGAAGGTTCTGTTGGACTTTTACAAGAGCGGTGAGAAGCCGAAGTTGAAGGCCTTTCTTCTGGAGGGGAGGTTTTACACCTCCTTTGATGATTTCAAGACCGTCGCCACTTTGCCGACGCGGCCGGAGCTTCTGGCCGGACTTGTGGTGGGAGTGGAGGCTCCGGTAAGCAACCTCGTCGCGAACATTCGGTCTTTGTTTCAACAGCTAGTCTCCACCATCGACTTGGTGGCCCAGAGCAGAAAAGCGGAGCAGTAGGGAAAAGATTCGGGGAGCTTTGAAGTCGAGTCTCTCCGAAGCTGGCGAGGAATATAGTGCTTATAGACGGAATTGAGAAATAGGAGTCAATAATCTGATATTGCAGGAGATGTCAAAGTGGCTAAAGTGGCTAAAGCGGCTAAAGTCGACGAAGTTCTGGAAACCATAAAGAGCATGACCGCCATGGAGCTGGCGGATTTGAGCAAGAGGATGCAGGAGGAATTCGGGGTTACTCCAGCAGTGGCGGTGGCAGGTGTGGCGGCGGCCCCCGGAGCCGCCGAAGGGGCCCCCGCGGAGGAGAAGACTACCTTCGACGTTGTCCTCTCTGCGGTCGGGGATAAGAAGATTCAGGTGATCAAGGTGGTCCGGGAGCTGACCAGTCTGGGCTTGAAGGAGGCCAAGGAGGTGGTAGATAACGCTCCCCGGGCGGTGAAGGAGGCAGTGTCCAGGGAGGATGCCGAAGCCGCCAGAGACAAGCTCCAGGAGGTGGGAGCGACGGTGGAGCTGAAATAGATCCCGATACTGCACCGAGTGTGGTGAAGTCGAAACGGTCTTTTTTACACGGGGAGTGAGAAGAAGGTGGCAGAAAAAAAGCTGATCCAGAGAAGATCCTTTTCCAAGCTGAAAACGCCGGCGGAGATGCCGCACCTCCTGGAGGTGCAGATTCGCTCCTACGAGGAGTTTCTGCAGCCGCAGGTGGAGCCGGAGAAGAGGGAGAAGAGGGGGCTACAAGCAGTATTTGAGAGTATCTTCCCCATTACCGACGTGCACGAGAACTCCATTCTGGAATTCCTCAAATACACGCTGGGGAGACCTCGTTATACCATTGCCGAGTGCCGCGAGAGGAATATGACCTATGCAGTGCCTCTCAAAGCCACTCTGAGACTGATATCCAAGGCCTCTGGAGGTTCCAAGGAGGTGAAAGATGTCATCGAACAGGAGGTCTTTCTGGGGGAGCTTCCCCTGATTACCCTCCAGGGGACTTTCATAATCAATGGAGCCGAGAGGGTGGTTGTCAGCCAGTTGCACCGTTCCCCGGGGGTGTTTTTCGACGAGGAGATCCACCCCAACGGGAAGCGGCTCTTCTCCGCTAGGATCATCCCCTACCGGGGCAGTTGGGTGGAGTTCGAGATGGACATCAACGACTGTCTTTACGTTCATATCGACAGCCGCCGCCGTCTCCCCGCCACCACTCTCCTGAGGGCCTTGGGGTACTCCGATGGAAGGGAGATTCTGGGACTCTTTTACCCTGTGGAGGCGCTGTCTACCTCCAGCAGGAAACTAAAGGCCGGGGAGTTTCGTCTGGCTGAGACTCTGGCTCACCCGGAGACCGGAGAGGTTTTGACTGAAGTCGGAGAGGTTCTCACCGAGGAGGTCTTAGGCCGAATCAAAGAGTTCAAAATCTCCAAGGTTGCAGGCTTCTTCATTGACCCTCAGAGGGAAGCGGCCGTCATCCCCAACACCTTCAAGAAAGACACCACCTCCTCGGAGGAGGAGGCCTTATTCAAGATATACACCCTGATGCGTCCCGGGGACCCTCCCACCATGGAGCTGGCGCGGGCCTTGCTCGAGAGGATGTTTTTCAATCCCAAGAGGTACGACCTCGGGGAGGTGGGGCGTCATATGATCAATCAGCGCTTGGGCCTCGATACCCCTCTGGAGCAGACCACCCTGACGCGAGAGGATTTCATCGTCATCATAAGATACCTCTTGAAGCTAAGAGCCGGCCAGGGGGAGCTGGATGATATCGACCATCTCGGCAACCGTCGGGCGCGCTCCGTGGGGGAGCTTCTGGCCAATCAGTTCTCGGTGGGACTATCGAGGATGGCTCGCACTATCCGGGAGAGGATGAGCCTGAAGAGCAAGGAGGGGATAACCCCTCACGAGTTGGTTAACGCCCGCACCGTCTCCGCGGTGATTGTTGCCTTTTTCGGGTCCAGTCAGCTCTCGCAGTTCATGGACCAGACCAATCCCTTGGCGGAGTTGACTCACAAGCGCAGGCTATCCGCCCTGGGGCCGGGAGGTCTGACCCGGGAGCGTGCGGGATTCAAGGTCCGAGACGTCCATCACACCCACTACGGTCGTATGTGCCCGATTGAGACCCCGGAGGGTCCCAATATCGGTCTTATCGCCTCTTTATCGACTTACGCACGGATCAACTCCTACGGCTTCTTGGAGACCCCATACCGGAAGGTCATCCGCGGACGGGTCACCGACCAGATTGAGTATCTCACCGCCGATGTCGAGGATCATCACATAATCGCCCCCGCCAACGAGCCTCTGGATCCTAAGGGACACTTGATCAACACCCGGGTTCAGGCCCGCCACCGGGGTGACTTTCCGGTAGTGAGCCCCGAGGAGATCCATTATATGGACGTTTCCCCGAAGCAGTTAGTCTCCGTCGCTGCTGCTCTGATCCCCTTTCTGGAGCATGACGATGCCAACCGAGCCCTCATGGGTTCCAACATGCAACGTCAGGCAGTTCCCCTTTTGACCACCGAGGCCCCTATCGTCGGCACCGGGATTGAAGCCAAAGTTGCCAGCGATTCCGGAGCCGTAGTGATCGCCGAAAGGGACGGGCTGGTGGAGTATGTCGACTCGAGCAGGGTAGTAATCCGGCCCACCAGGAAGGGGCCCGAAGATCTCGATCTTATGGAATTTGACGAGTACCCTCTGATCAAGTTTCACCGTTCCAACCAGGACACTTGTATCAATCAGCGGCCCCATGTGGAGGTTGGTGATCGGGTCAAGGCCGGATTGCCGATCGCGGACGGTCCCGCCGTGAGCCAGGGGGAGTTAGCCTTAGGTGTCAACGTCCTGGTGGGCTTCGTGCCCTGGAGAGGATACAACTTCGAGGACGCCATTATCGTCTCCGAGAGGTTGGTGGGGACCGATAAGTTCAGCTCCATTCATATTGAGGAGTTCGAGCTGCAGGTCCGGGATACCAAGCGCGGCGCCGAGGAGCTCACCCGTGAGATTCCCAACGTGTCCGAGGAGGCGGTGGCCAATCTGGACGAGATGGGGATTGTGCGGACCGGGGCGGAGGTCGAAGCTGGCGACATCCTGGTGGGGAAAATCACCCCCAAAGGGGAGACCGAACTCTCCCCGGAAGAGAAGCTCTTGAGGGCCATATTCGGCGAGAAGGCTGGGGACGTCAGAGACGCCTCTCTGAAGGCCACCCCGGGGATGAAGGGGATAGTCATCAGCACCAAGGTCTTCTCCCGAAAGGAGAGAAGCGAGGAGGCCAAGAAGTCCGAGAAGCAGGAAATCGCCAGCCTGAGGAGAAGATATAAGAAGGAGGAAGAACAGATACTGGAAAACGTCCGGCATCGCCTGGAGGAGTTGCTCTCTGGACAGGTCTCAAAGACTGTCAGGCTGGCCTCCGAGGGGTCGGTGGTCTTCCGCTCCGGTCATAGATTCAGGGAGGGAAGCTTCGAGGGGGTAGATCCCCTGGATCTGACTCTTGACGGGGGGATCTGCGAAAATGAGCGCCTCAATTCCAAAGTCCGCGTCTTCTTGAAGAAGGCCCGCAATTCTCTTCAGGACAAGAAGAGCCAGCTGGAGGTGGAGATCGAAAAGGCGGTCAGGGGCGTGGAGCTTCCGCCGGGTGTGGTTCAATTGGTGAAAGTTCTGGTGGCAACCAAAAGGAAACTCTCGGTGGGGGATAAGATGGCGGGTCGTCACGGGAACAAGGGGGTGGTCGCCAAGGTGGTTCCCGAGGAGGACATGCCCTATCTCCCCGACGGTCGCCATCTGGAGATGATCTTAAACCCTCTGGGGATTCCCTCCCGCATGAATGTTGGACAGCTTCTGGAGACCCACCTGGGTTGGGCTTCTGACAAGTTGGGGGAGTATGTCTCCTCTTCGGTTTTCGATGGGGCTAGCCTGGAGGAGGTGAGAGAGACGCTCAAGCGAGCCGGCCTGCCGGAATCCGGGAAGTCTAAGGTTTATGACGGGCGCACCGGAGAACCCCTGGACCGTGAGATCACCGTGGGCCAAATGTACATGATGAAGCTCTCCCATTTGGTCGACGACAAAATCCATGCTCGCTCCATTGGGCCTTACTCTCTGGTTACGCAGCAACCTCTGGGGGGTAAAGCTCAGTTCGGGGGTCAGAGATTCGGGGAGATGGAGGTGTGGGCTCTGGAGGCCTATGGTGCCGCTTACACCTTGCAGGAGATCCTCACCGTCAAATCTGACGATGTCGCCGGGCGGAGCCGCATCTATGAAGCCATCGTAAAGGGGGAAAACCCCCCGGAGCCGGGAGTTCCGGAATCCTTCAATGTTTTGGTGAAGGAGCTCCAGTCTCTGGGGTTGGATGTGGAGCTGATTGAGAAGTGAACCTCTACAGTTGTGGCGACGAAAAAGTGAGGTTTTACCGATTTTGCAGTCAGGCGTCTATCGAGAGTGATCGAGAGGGACTTTTCTTCTCTCTCCAGACCGATTTACCACCTACTTAAAGAGGAGTGGTTATAAGTGGTCGAGAAAATCTTAAAACCTTCCAAAAAGCCCTCCGATTTCAAGGCTATTAGGATCCAGCTGGCCTCCTCACAGGTGATCCGCGGCTGGTCCTTTGGGGAGGTCACCAAGCCGGAGACCATCAACTATCGTTCCTTCAAGCCGGAGAGGGACGGTCTTTTCTGCGAGAGGATCTTCGGCCCGGTAAAAGACTGGGAGTGCAACTGCGGAAAATACAAAAGGATCCGATTTCGCGGTATTGTCTGTGACCGCTGTGGGGTGGAGGTGACGCAGTCCAAGGTGCGTCGGGAGAGGATGGGACAGATAGAGCTGGCGGTATCGGTCGCTCATATCTGGTTCTGGCAAGCGGTGCCCTCTCGCATGGGGTATCTTCTGGATTTGTCCGCGAAGGAATTAGAACAGGTATTGTACTATCAATCCTATATCGTTATAGATCCCGGCAACACCTCGCTCAAATACAAGCAGCTGATCTCCGAGGAAGAATACTTAGATTTGGAGGAGAGCGGAAAGCAGTTCGAGGCCAAGATGGGAGCGGAGGCCATTCGAGAGCTTCTGTCCCAGATCGACATCGAGGAGCTCTCGGTCTCTCTGCGGGCGCAGGTCAAGGTGGAGACCTCCCTGCAGCGCAAGAAGGACAATCTGAAGAGGTTGCGAGTGATCGAGGCTTTCAGGCAGTCCAAGAACTCCCCGGAATGGATGATACTGGGGGTGATACCGGTCATCCCCCCGGATCTGCGGCCCTTGGTTCCGCTGGAGGGAGGGCGTTTCGCCACCTCAGATTTGAATGACCTCTATCGCCGTGTGATAAATCGCAATAATCGTCTGAAGAAACTTATCGAGATCCGGGCCCCGGAGGTGATCCTCCGCAACGAGAAGAGGATGCTCCAGGAGGCCGTGGATGCTCTTCTGGACAACGGCCGGCGGACCAGCTCGGTGCGGGGTGATTCCCGTCGCCCCTTAAAATCGCTCTCCGATCTCCTCAAGGGGAAGCAGGGGAGATTTCGCCAGAACCTTCTGGGAAAGAGGGTGGACTATTCCGGGCGCTCCGTCATCGTGGTCGGTCCGGAGCTGAAGCTTCACCAGTGCGGGCTCCCGAAGAACATGGCCTTGGAGCTTTTCAAGCCTTTCATCATTCAGAAGCTGGAGGCCAAAGGTTACGTTCAGACCGTCAAGACCGCCAAGAAACTGGTGGAGAGAGAACGTCCGGAGGTCTGGGACATCTTGGAGGAGATAATCAAGGACCATCCGGTACTCCTGAACCGTGCGCCCACCTTACATCGCTTGGGGATCCAGGCTTTCTACCCGGTCTTAGTGGAGGGGAAGGCCATCCGCCTGCATCCTTTGGTCTGTGCGGCCTTCAACGCCGACTTCGACGGCGACCAGATGGCGGTCCACGTACCTCTGTCCTTCGAGGCTCAGCTGGAATCGAGGCTTCTGATGCTCTCGGTGAACAACCTGCTTTTGCCCGCCAACGGTCGGCCAATTGCGGTCCCCAGTCAAGATATGGTTTTGGGCTGCTATTACCTCTCCAAGGAGCGTCCCAAGGACAAGGGGGAGGGGAAGGCTTTCTGCTCGGCGGAGGAGGTGATCGCGGCCCACGAGGCGGGGAGCATCGGTTTGCACGCCAAAATCCGCGTCCGCCTGGAGGGACACAAGAAGCTACTTGAGACCACCGCGGGGCGAGTCATCTTCAACCAGATTATCCCCACCGAGCTCGGATACTTCAACGAACTTGCAACCAAGGACAAGTTGGAGAAACTGGTTGCCCGCTGCTACCGAGTCTTGGGAAGCCTGCGCACCGCCCTGTTTCTGGATCGCCTCAAGGATCTCGGCTTCGAATACGCCACCACCTCCGGGGTCACGGTGGGGATCGACGATATCGCCATCCCCCCGGAGAAGGACTCCATGATTCGGTCCGCATACAAGGAGATCGACAGAATTCGCAAGCAATACGAGAGAGGGCTGATCACCAACGGGGAGAGATACAATAAGGTGATAGACACCTGGACCCACACCTCCAACGAGATGGCGGAGGTGATGTTCGAAAACCTCCGCGAAGACGACCGGGGTTTCAACCCCATCTTCATGATGGCCGACTCCGGAGCTCGGGGCTCTAAGGACCAGATCAAGCAGCTGGCGGGGATGCGGGGATTGATGGCCAAACCTCAGAAGAAGATCACCGGCCAGATCGGGGAGATAATAGAATCCCCGATCACTGCGAATTTCCGGGAGGGTCTGACGGTGCTGGAGTATTTCATCTCCACCCACGGGGCCAGGAAAGGTCTGGCCGATACCGCCTTGAAGACCGCCGACGCCGGTTATCTCACCCGCAGGTTGGTCGACGTTGCCCAGGACCTCATCATCACCGAGCAGGACTGTGGGACCATCATGGGGGTCAACATCTCAGCTCTGAAGGAGGGGGAGGAGATCATACAGTCTCTGCAGGACCGCCTCCTGGGACGAGTGACCTTAGAGGAGGTTTACAATCCCCTCACCGACGAGCTCGTTGTCGCCGCCGGAGAGGAGATAGCGGAGGAGGCCGCCCACGCCATCGAGGAGAGCGGGATTGAAAGCGTTCTCATTCGTTCGGTTTTGACCTGCGAATCCCGACGGGGGGTCTGCGCCAAATGTTATGGACGCAATCTCGCTACCGGCAAGATGGTCACCCTGGGAGAGGCGGTGGGAGTGGTTGCGGCTCAGAGCATTGGCGAGCCCGGCACCCAGTTGACCCTGCGCACCTTCCACATCGGCGGCACCGCCGCCAGAATCGCGGAGCAGTCCAAGGTGGCTGCCAAAAGCGACGGGTTCGTGAGCTTCGAGGATCTGAAGACCGTCACCAATGCGGATGCTGAGAAGGTGGTGATCAGCCGCAACGGGGAGATCTACCTCAAGGATGCGGAGGAGAGAATCCGCTATCGTTACTCCGTTCCTTACGGCGCCACCTTGAAGGTCAAAGACGGGAATGAGGTTGAAAAGGAAACCAGCATCTTCGAGTGGGACCCTTACACCAACACCATCGTTTCCGAGGCCGGGGGAAAGGCTCAGTTCTCCGATCTCACCGAGAATCTCACCTTCAGAGAGGAGCTGGATGAAACCTCCGGATTGCGCCAGCGGGTGATCATCGAGCAGAGGGAGAAGACCCTCCGACCCCACATACATATTAGAGGCTCCGGAGGGAAGCGGATTGCCTCCTATCCGATGCCGACCGGGGCTCATCTGGCGGTGCACGACGGCGACAGCATTCACACCGGCACTATTCTGGCCAAAATTCCCCGGGAGATCTCCAAGACCAGAGACATCACCGGAGGGCTCCCGAGGGTCGCCGAGCTTTTTGAGGCCCGTCATCCTAAAGAGCCCGCGATCGTCTCCGAGATTGACGGTGTGGTCGAGTTCGGCAAGATAGTGAGGGGAGCCCAGCAGCTAATCGTCCACGGTGACCAGGGGGAGGTCAAGGAGTATCTCATACCCCACGGCAAGCACATGCGCGTCCACGGTGAGGACCGCGTCTCCGCCGGAGAGAGACTCTGTGAAGGCCCCATAGATCCGCACGACGTTTTGAAGATCAAGGGAGTCAATGCGGTTCAGGAATATCTCTTGAACGAAATTCAGGAGGTGTATCGTCTGCAGGGAGTGAAGATAAACGACAAACATATTGAGGTCATCGTCCGCCAGATGCTGCAGAAGGTGAGAGTGGAGGATGTGGGCGATACCGATTTCCTGGAGGGGGAACAGGTCGATAAGATCCGCTTCCAGGAAGAGAACGAAAGAGTGTTGGCTGAAGGCGGGGAGCCGGCCACTTTCCAGCCCCTGCTTTTGGGCATCACCAAAGCCTCTTTGTCCACGGATAGCTTCATCTCTGCGGCCAGCTTCCAGGAGACCACCCGGGTCCTGACTGAAGCCGCGGTTCACGGAAAGACAGATACGCTCCTGGGGTTGAAGGAGAATGTGATCATCGGACGGCTCATTCCTGCCGGGACCGGCTTGGAGGTCTACCGAGATGTTGAGATTCTGGAGGAGGAGGTCCCTGCCGAAGCCGAAAAGGAGCTAGAGGTAATAAAATAATACTTGACTTTGGCGGGCAAAACGATAAAATGAAGGTTCGCCGAAGAATTTGAGATTTTGGTTTTAGTTGTTGGAGGTCTTTTGCCGACTATAAGTCAATTGGTGAGAAAGGGAAGAAAGCTGGCGCTTTCCAAAACCGACGCTCCCGCTTTGACCCGGTGTCCTCAGAGGCGAGGGGTGTGCACTAGGGTTTACACATCTACTCCCAAAAAGCCCAACTCTGCCTTGAGGAAGGTGACCAGGGTACGCCTCACCAACGCCATGGAGGTAACCGCTTACATCCCTGGGGAGGGACACAATCTCCAGGAGCATTCCATCGTCCTGATTCGCGGTGGCCGGGTGAAAGATCTCCCCGGGGTTCGGTATCATATCATCCGCGGCACTCTCGATGCCGCCGGAGTGGAGGATAGAAAAAAGGGACGCTCTCGATATGGAGCCAAAAGGCCCAAGAAGTAGACAATGACACCGTTTCATCCCTGAGGTCGTCAGGTTCATGCCCAGAAGAAAGACTGTTATCAAAAGAGAGTTGGCCACGGACCCCAAGTATGATAGCCCCCTGGCCGCCCAGTTCATCAACGGTTTGATGCGGCGGGGGAAAAAGAGTGTGGCGGAGCAGATCTTCTATCAAGCCATAGACCTCATCCACCAGAAGACGGGGCAGCCGGGGATGGAGGTTTTCCAGAAGGGGGTCAACAATGTAAAGCCCTATTTAGAGGTGAAATCCCGAAGGGTGGGCGGAGCCACTTATCAGGTGCCGGTGGAGGTGCGACCGGCGAGGAGAAACGCCCTGGCAATCCGCTGGATGGTAACGTTTGCCAAGCAGCGGCCGGACAACACCATGGCAGAGCGTTTGGCGGCCGAGATCATAGCCGCCTCCCAAAATGAGGGCGCCGCCATGAAGAAAAAGGACGACACCCACCGCATGGCGGAAGCCAACAAGGCTTTCGCCCACTTCCGGTGGTGAGGCGTCGCCAGATAATAGAGAGGTAGTAGAAGAAGAAAGGGTAACGATTCCCGATTCCCGAGAGGGATCTGTCGACTGAGAAAAGATCGAGCAGTAGCTCCCGCTCCACTTGGTGACTCAGAGTTAAGCGCCATCTTTTCGGGACTGTTCAGGTAGTGGGGTTTTTTTATATGTCACGCACAACACCTCTGGAAAGAGTAAGAAATATCGGCATCATGGCACACATCGATGCCGGCAAGACCACTACCACGGAGAGGATTTTGTTCTACACCGGCAAGACTCATCGGATGGGAGAGGTTGACGAGGGGGCGGCCGTGATGGACTGGATGGAGCAGGAGAGGGAGCGGGGCATCACCATAACCTCCGCCGCAACCACCTGCTACTGGAGAGAACACCGCATAAACCTGATCGACACCCCTGGGCACGTGGACTTCACCGCGGAGGTGGAACGTTCCCTGCGGGTCTTGG